>CAMLOB010000086.1 GCA_946481475.1 uncultured Chlorobiota bacterium
ATCAGGTGAAGATGGTGGTGAAGAACGGAAGGGTAACGCACGTCCCTTTTTAAGACGGCGCCAAAGGGTCACAACCGTTCCATTGCGAAAAAAACATGGACCCCGACTGTCGGGAGAGCTGACAGTCGGGGTCGTGTTTTCATAGATCCGTCTTCACAGATATCTTCTATCCTCCTTCCCGCATCGGTACCGACACAAGCCTATGCCTCTTCCATCACCAGCGCAGGATTCGGCTTCGGAAGCGTCACCGGATGTTCGGGATCCCAGTCTTTCTTGTAGAGTTTGGTCTCGATCTCCCGCTGCAACAACTCTTTCATCTCCTTCATCTTCCGCTGCGCCAGAGCCGGATCCGGATAGTCCTCCGGGATGTGGTAGGCCAGGTTGGCACACTCGATCGAGTCGTACTCGCTTGAGACGTACTCGAGATCGTAGAACTCGTACTCCATCGGATAGGAAGAATCCTCGTGGAAGTAGACCGCGTATTTCCAGCGGTCGTTCCGGACCATGCGAATCCGGTTCGGCGCCAGGACCACGTTTCGCTGGTTGGCCGAACTTGCCCGGATGTCGTCGAAGGTGAAGAGGATGTTCTCCTGCGTGCTCTCGGTCTCGCCGGTCAGCACCTTGTGGTAATCGTGTCCCTTCAGGTTCAGATCGTCCGGCACCTCGATGCCGGTAAAGCCGATCAGCGTCGGGAGCATGTCGAGCAGAGAAACCATCGACTTCGAGGTGACCCCCTGCACTCCGAGAAGCGGGCTCGACCAGATCATCGGAATGCGGATCGTCTCCTCGTAGACGTTGAACGCCTTCTGGCGCAGACCGCCGTGAGCAAGCCCCATCTCGCCGTGATCCGACGTCCGGATGATCACCGTCTCCTGGAACCGGTCGGTCGGGTTGCCGTTGCGATCCATGAAGAGATCGAGCAGCTTGTCGATCTGCAGGTCGATCTTGTGAACCAGATTGGCGTAGAAGTTGATGTAGTTCCTCGGACCGTTCGGTATACCGTTCAGGTTTCCGAGCGATGCGAAGAGAGAGACCAGCAACTGCCACTGGGCGGTCGGCTTGTAGTTGGTCCGGAGATTCTCGGCCATGCTCGGGGGCGTCTCCAGCGGACCGTTCAGGATCTCATCCCGATAACCGTAGTTGAATCCGTTCGGATAGGAAAGGACATCGTGCGGATTGACCAGCGAGAGGACCAGAAGATAGGGACGCGGGTCATCGTAATTCTCGATGAACTCGATCGCCTCCTGAATATATCGCTCATCGTGGTTTGCAAATCCGGCACCGAAGTTCTCCGGCTTCGTGTCCTCACCGGCATCCGGTGGTTGCCATCCCATGAACCCGAACAGGCCGACCTCCGCCGCCGTCAGGTTATTCTCCGTATCTCCCTTCGTGTTCCCCTTGCTCATATGCCACTTCCCGCGATACTGTACGTTGTAGCCGGCAAAGTAGAAGAGATTTGCCAGGTTCGGGAGCGTCGGATCGAGCGTCGGCTGGGCGACGGAGAAGGGACCGCCGAAGGAGAGGGTTTGCGTGACGCCGTGCTCGGAAGGATAGAGGGAGGTAAAGAGCGTGCTCCGACTGGGAGAACACATACAGGTATTGCAGAAGGCATTCTCGAACTCGATGCCGTTTTTCCTGAGTCGCCGGTAGGCCGGCAGATCGAACTTCGCCATGTTCTCGTGGAAGAGCTGCGGCGCCCGCTGCTGATCGGTCATGATCAGAATAATGTTCGGCTTTTTGGACATAGGTCTCCTCTGTTGTTGGAGGTTGGATTTATGGTAAAGAACGCTATGCGTAGACATAGCCCATTTCGGTTGTGCGCAGAACGTCCGCGCCGGTCATGCTGCGGGGCGTCCCGTCGTCGTCGATGCGGAACGGTTTCAGATCGGCGCTCTCCACGGAGGCGGGAGCTGAGTAGTCGTCGTATCGTTGCTGCCACTCGTCCCAGAACCGGTCCAGATTGCAATGGCTGAACCAGAAGACCGGATCGAACGCCGTGGTCGGTGTGCTGCGCGAACTGCCGCCGAGCCAGATGTGGGTAAATATATCGGCTTTCCAGATGGAAGTGGAGAAGGTCACGAAATCATCAAACGACAAAGCCGTTCCGGCCAGACGGGCCGTCTCGGCCAGCGCTTCCGGGGGCATCGGCTGCCGGAACGTGTGGAGGGGCTCGGTCCACTCGGCACGATACAAAGGGTTCGGTTGATGCTCGTCGGTCACCGGCGAGGCGACGATTCCGGGAAGTCCTTCCTGCCGCGACGCCTCAGACGTATAGTCCCAGTACGGGAGCGTCACTCCGGGAACGGATTTGCCGAGCAGAAGCTCGAACTCGTTGAAATACGCCCGCGCCCAGGGAAGGAAGAGAAGATCGTTCTGCTGTGTGTGACCGAATCGCGTGAGGATTCCGGCAAACTGCTGGTACTCCCGACTTTCGTAGAGGAGCGTGAAGGCCTGCCGGAGATCGGCGACTTCCTCCTGCGAGAGATCGAGGATGTTCTTTCTGACCCGTAGTTCCGATGGTTGTTCGTTACCTGCCATTCCTGTTGTGTGGTTGTTTGCGGTGAATGGAATACCGTTCCATGAAATGATCTTTTCATCTCGCCGTAAATATGCGGCAAGATGATCTCGAAAGAGGTACTACTTTCATACTACTTTCCGGTTTCCCTGCTCCTACATGGGGCGGATCGGAAACTGTCGACATGTCTCTTCCGCAGCAGACCGCGCCGCTCCCTGAGAAGGTGTCTTAAAAGTAGCCTGTGTGCTCTGTGGTCTGAGCAGTCACAGAGAAGTATCAGCGAAATGCTCTACCACTTGGTGATGCTTCGTGCTCTTGGTGTCTTGGTGGTGCGTCTGATTCTTACCACCAAGAATCACCGAGCAACTGAGACTTCTGCAATTCGAGACTTTTAAGAAACCTTCTGAGATGAAGCCGTAGCCTGAAGCCGGGGTCGGCATAACGGGATTGATGAAGCACTTCCGTTGCGGCGCAAACGAACGGAGAAGCGGACCGGAGAGGCTGGAAGTGGGCGAGAAAAAAAAATCCGTTTTTTTTTCTCCCCGGCAATAATCCCCCAAAGAAGGCGTCAATGCGGCGTGCCGTTTGAAAGCGGCATCAGGTGCTGTATCGGAAGTTCAATCAGGGGTGCTTTCGATGCCTATGTTCCACTCCCTGCACAAAGGAGGTGATCTCGTGTCTAGTATATCTATGATGGGAGCCTCCGGCGAAGCCTGTTAGCGACTTGCTACCGGGGCTCCCGGATAGTTCAAAGCCCTGATCCTGCAATGCGGGATCAGGGCTTCTCTTTTATGCTCTTCTTTTTGTCGACAGGTCGAACGATCGTCGACAGGTTATTCCAGATGGAAAACCTCTTCAGGAGGAGTTGCTGCCGTGTCGACCCCAACGGCACGGATCGTCATCGGCGGGATGTCCTGTCCGGGTCCTCCCTTGATCTCGCCATAGAGCATGATCCCCTCCCACACCCAGACATCCGATACCGACTTGCCGATCTTCAGCCGGTATCCCTCACACTCCCTTCCCAGAATTTCCTTCGACGGAAGCTCCTCCAGTTGAAAGAGCTCCCGCATCCGGTCGGTCAGGTGACGGAAGTTCGGCAGAACCTGATTCGGATCGGGACGCCAGGTTGTGCGAAGAGGTTCCGGATCGCCCGGCCCCTTCGCACTGATACGTCCGCTGTCGACAATGGTGATGTGGCGACTCGGATGTTCCCCCGCTCCCAGATCCAGATAGTTGGCCTCGCGCCGACCGTGTGCGGCAAAGTACAGAGTTCTTCCGGTCGTTGTCTCTCCGGAACTCACCTCATAGGTCACCACGCCCGACTCCGGACCGTAGCGATCCCGGAACCACGCCTCAAGCTCCGAGGTCGAGTCCCCGGTTCGGACAGCCGAGTCCGGTTGTCCGGCCGGATCTCCCGTATCCGTCTTCTCCTCTTCCTCCCGCGGTCCCTCCGAACCACAGGAGACAAGCAGCACCACGGCCGACAATCCACATACCCTGAAGAATCCGAACACCGATACACCCATCACACCTCCGATCAAAGTTCTCTCCCTTTGCGTAATCGCCTCATATCCCTTGTCTCCTTCCGGCTATCACCCCAACCCACACCGCTCAAAAATATAATCGACATTCCGGATCGACTTCTTCAGATCGCAGATCTGATCGATCTCCTCCACGGAAATTAATGCCGTCAGATCCTCGTCCCGCTTCAGCACATCGGCGAAGTTCTCGCGGGTCTTCCAGACCTCCATTGCATTCCGCTGGACCATCCGGTAGGCATCCTCCCGACTGACGCCGCGGCGGGCAAGCTCCAGCAGAATTGTCTGCGAGAAGTGGAGGCCGCTGGTGATCTCCAGGTTCTTCATCATGTTCTCCGGATAGACCAGAAGGTTCCCGATCAGATCGGTCATCTTCGCCAGCATGTAGTCCAGGGCAATGGTGGAATCGGGACAGATGATCCGCTCCACCGACGAGTGACTGATATCCCGCTCGTGCCAGAGCGCCACGTTCTCCATTGCGGCCAGCGCATTTGCCCGGACGACGCGGGCCATGCCGGTGACCCGCTCGGAGACGATGGGATTTCGCTTGTGGGGCATGGCCGAACTCCCCTTCTGTCCTTTCGAGAAGAACTCCTCGGCCTCCAGCACTTCGGTCCGCTGCAGATGACGAATCTCGACGGCAAGCTGCTCCAGAGAAGAGGCGATCACGCCGAGCGTCGCCATGTACTCGGCATGCCGATCGCGCTGGATCACCTGTGTGCTGACCGGATCGGGCTTCAGTCCGAGGCGTTCGCAGACGTATTCCTCGACGCTCGGATCCAGATGCTCGAACGTGCCGACCGCGCCGGAAATCTGTCCGTAGGAGATAACCTCGATCGCCCGCTTCATCCGTTCGATGTTCCTGACCGCTTCCTGATGATGCACCGCAAGTTTTGTCCCGAACGTCGTCGGCTCGGCATGGATGCCGTGGGAACGACCGATCGTCAGCGTGTGCTTGAACTCGACCGCCCGCTTTGCCAGAGCATCCCGCAGTCCTTCCAGACCCCGCAGCAGAATCTCCCCGGCCTGCTTCATCTGGACGGCAAGGCAGGTGTCGAGCACATCGGAGGAAGTCATGCCGAGATGGACGTAGCGGGAAGGCTCGCCGACATATTCGGCGACGTTCGTCAGGAAGGCGATCACGTCGTGCTTCACCTCTTCCTCGATCTCCAGAATCCTTGCAACGTCAAAGTCTCCCTTCTCCCGCACAGCGACAGCCGCCTCCTTCGGCACGGCTCCGAGTTCAGCCTGGGCTTCGACGGCCAGCGTCTCGATTTCCAGCCAGACGGCATACTTGTTCCGGTCCTGCCAGATTGCCCCGATTTCGGGACGGGTATAACGTTCGATCATAAGAAGTTTGAAATGTGAAGACCCCATGCGGCGAGCCACACGGAGGAATCTTTAAAATTATGTTATTTCTATTGTCCGCTTAAAAAAAGTATGTATGTTTGCACCCATACTTTAGAAAAACAAGTCAATGCGCCTTTCAACCGATCTCGACACAAAAGATCTCGATCTGCTGAACATCCTGCAGGAGCAGGGTCGGGCCTCGCTGAACTCCCTGGCCGAGGCGGTCGGTCTCTCCTCCCCTGCGGTTGCCGAGCGGCTGCGCAAACTTGAGGAGCGGAAGATCATTCTTCAGTTCTCCGCCCGACTCTCCCCCGATCCGCTGGCGCTCGACATCACGGCCTACATTCAGGTCAGGGTCGATTCATCCACGCACTACCCGAAATTTCTTGCGAAGGCCTCGACCCACGAGGAGGTGCTGGAGTGTCACGCGATCACCGGCGACGCCTCTCATCTGCTGAAGATCCGGACGAAGAACACGGCGACGCTGGAGCGGCTTCTCGGGGAAATCCAGCGCTGGCCAGGGGTCATCGGGACGCGGACCAATCTGGTCCTTTCAACCCACAAGGAAAGCTCCGCCCTTCCGCTGACGCACGCCAGAGAGATCATCGAGGAGGTCCGCTCGGCACGACAAAAGTAAGGAAATCAGAGGGGAGTGTAGGAGTGAGAGAGTGTATGAGTGTGGGAGTTCGCCGCTGTTGCAGGGGGCAAAAACTTTTGCCCCTCCGGAAGACAACCCCCTTGCCCCTCCGGACGACAGAACCCTTGCCCCTCCGGAAAACGGAATCATCGCCCTTCAGGAAAACAAAAATCTTGCCCCTTCCATCCCGGGACAACACGATCGACATCGAACAGAACAGACAGTTATCTACATATCCACCATCTACTATCTGGTATCCGACATGACAAAAGCCGACGTTCTGAAACTTGCACAGGAGAACAATGTTCAGTTTGTGAACCTGCAGTTCACCGACATTGTGGGGACGCTGAAAGCGGTCACCATTCCGGTATGGAAACTGGAGGACGCCATCGACCAGAACGTCTGGTTCGACGGATCCTCGATCGAGGGCTTCACACGCATTCACGAAAGCGACATGTTTCTGAAGCTCGACCTGGCGACCTTCGCCGTCATCCCCTGGACAAAGAAGTCCGAGTCGGGAACGCGGGCACGGATTATCTGTGACGTCTATATGCCGGACGGAACGCCGTTCGAGGGAGATCCCCGCTATATCCTGAAGCGGCAGCTTGAGCGGGCAAAGGAGATGGGATACGTCTTCAATGTCGGTCCGGAACTGGAGTTCTTTCTCTTCAAGACCGAAGGGGGGAACCCGCTGGCGACGCCGCACGATTACGCAGGATACTTCGATCAGACGACCGACCTGGCCTCCGATATCCGCCAGGAGATGACCTTCGCCCTTCAGGAGTTCGGCATCGATGTGGAGGCGCTCCACCACGAGGTGGCGATCGGTCAGCACGAAATCGACTTCCGCTACATGGACGCGCTGAGCGGCGCCGATGCGGCCGTCACGATGAAGTTTGCGCTGAAGTCGATCGCGATGCGCCACGATCTGCACGCCACCTTCATGCCGAAGCCGATCGCCGGCATCAACGGTTCGGGAATGCACGTCCACCAGTCCCTCTTCTCCACCGCAGGCGAGAATATGATGTTCGACCCGAACGGGACATTCCACCTGAGCGAGCTGGCCACCAGCTTCATCGCCGGACAGCTTCACCACATCAAGGGACTTAACGGCATCATCAATCCGACGGTCAACAGCTACAAGCGTCTGGTGGTCGGTTATGAAGCGCCGGTCAATGTCGCCTGGGGGCAACGGAACCGCTCAGTTCTGATCCGCGTTCCCCGCTACACACCGGGTCGCGAGAAGGCGGTCCGCGTGGAGATTCGCTGTCCCGATCCGGCCGCCAACCCCTACCTGGCATTTGCCGCTCTGCTGGCCGCAGGTCTCGACGGAATCGAGAAGAAGATGCAGGCGCCGGAGCCGGTGGAGGACGATATCTTCGAGATGTCGCAGGAGGAGATGGAGAAGCGGGGTATCGGTTCGGTGGCCTCGAACCTGAAGGAGGCGATCGACGAGCTGGGTAAGAACGACGTGCTGCGCGAAGCGCTGGGTGAGTTCACCACAAACAAGCTGATCCAGGCAAAGCAGGCCGAGTGGGATGACTACCGGATCGCCGTCAGCCAGTGGGAGCTGGACCGGTATCTGGAGACCTATTAAGGGTAGTGCAAAAGGAAAAATCCAACATTAAAAAAGAGAGGATGAGACGGAGTGCCGACGGGCAAAAGTCTCATCCTCTCTTTTATCAATAAAGGAAAAAGGCAAAAGTAAAGAAGAGAGGAAGAAGACCGGGCGTCCAGGTTCACCCCTCCCCTTTTTGATTTTTTCATTTTGACTTTTGAACTTCCTCTTGTTCCCGAACTTTTACGGGCCATCGAACTGTTCCTCAATACAGAGAGTTTTTTGATTGTCACAGTTCCGAGGTTCGCAATGAAGTTTCCGGTCGTCTGTTTTTTTCTTCTCTTCTCTTCACTCCTGCTGACTGCACAGGAACCCTATTTCCGGTACTTCGATCTGAACGAAGAGGATTCGGCGTGGGGGGAATATTATCCCCGTTCCGCCGTTGCCACTCCCGAACGCGGGTTCGTCGTCGGCTATTCCACGTGGGAGACCGGGCGTCTGCCGGAGAATTTCCCCTACACGACGTTGGGTATCGTGAAGACGCTGAACAATGGTGAGATCGAGTGGAGCCGAAATATCGACAGCGAGGTCGGGTTGCATCTTCGCTACGTCACGAGAGACGGAGCGGGGAATTATGTGGTCGGGGCGTCGGAACCGGACGAGAACTTTGCGCTGGAATCGGCTCCGGTTCTGATGTGGTTTGATCCGGGGGGCAATCTTCTCCGCTACCGGGGCTATCGGCAATACGAACATCCGGGCTGGAGGGGAGGAACAATCGGATTGGCGGAGATGGCGGGAGGGTACTTGCTGGTAACCGACAACACGCTCCTTGCCCGACTTGACGCCGAAGGGAACGTCCTCGACGCAATTCACGTCACGGGTGCCGGTCCCGACCCCTACAGTCTGCGCAGTCGTTCGCTTGCCCGGGATTCCTCCGGTGCCTTCTGCATCGTCGGTTCGCTCCGGGTCGGTTCCGGGCGGACAACGACCGGATTCCTTCTGGTGGTCGATTCTGCAGGGACCGTGATCTCATCCCGGATTCTGGAAACTCCGTATCACACCACGTTCCGCAAGGTGATCGGACTTCCGGAAGGATGGCTGGTACTCGGCGAGACGACGGAGATTACCGAAGAACAGGCACAGTTGATTGAGGACTTCGACACCGCCGACACGTGGTACGGCGATTTCGGACGACCGACCGGCATCGGCAGACGGGCACGGTTCTTCCGGATCGGTCCGGACGGATCGATGGAAGAAGCCTTCTCGCTCCGCAACGACGACATAGACCTTGAAAATGAACATCTGTCGGACGTCGGCATGGAACCTCTGGCCGGCGGAGACATTCTCATCTGGTATTCGACCGGCGACGACACATCTCTCGAGTTTTTTCCCGACGGCTTCGCCGTCATCACTCCGGATGGATTGCCCGTTACCAACAACATCCTCGACTCGCTTCCGAACCCTCCGCTCCGGGTCCCATCTCCCCCTTCATTCACTTCCGATGAAACCGAGCGACGGGATATCGCTCCGCGGGGAAACATCGACATCACTTCTTTTGCCCCGGCAAGTGACGGCGGAGGACTGTTTCTCTGCCACGACCGCCGTCCCGTTCCGGCGATGTTCCGCTACTTTCATCTGCTTCCTCTCCCCTGCATCACGCAGCAGAGTCGCACGCTCCGGAGGATGCCCGATTCCGGAACGTTCAGGAACATTGCGCCGATGGGTCTTGACGCAACCGGAGTCGACGGCTCGTTCGGAAGACTGGAGCTTGATGCAGTGATCCGCGGCACACCGAGGCTCCACGATCTCTGCGATCCGCCGCAACTCCCCTTCTCATCCGATCCCGCACAACAGCCGCGATCCGGCCCGCTCCAGCTCTTCCTCACCCCCAACTTCGTCAGGGCCGGGCAAGACGTGATCGCCGAGTTCACCGGTGACTTCGATGAATCCTCGATCACTCTCTCGATCACCGACGCCGTCAGCGGAGAGACAACGATCCTCGACGGTGCCGACGTCGAGATCGTCTACGACCGGGTCAGCGGACGGGGACAGGCAACCATCAACACGACGCGGATACCCCCCGGCATTTACCTCATCACCCTGGAGGCCGGGGAGCTGGAGCAGTCGGCGAAGTTGAGTGTGGAGGAATAAAGAGGATAGAGAAGTTTGGATTATCTTGTCCGGAGAGCAGCTCTGTTCCCGATACTACGGCCCCGGAACAGTATGAGACCCGAACGCATCTACCGATCCTGATAGACTGTCTCAATGAAAACACTCATTCTCCTTCTTGCGCTTTCTTTCGCCTCATCGCTCCACGCACAGACTTCGTGGTTCATCATTGTCGACTCCGGCAGTTCCTATCCGATAGAAAGCAGTCTGCTCGCAACTGCGGACGGGGGTTTTCTGGTGAGTATTGAAGCGAAGACACCGCCGGGAAATGAAGAGGGACTTACAGGACTTCTCAAGGTGCGAAGGGACGGAACCGTAGAGCAGGGACTGTCCTGCGGTCCGGTCATGCGACAGATCGTCGGCCCCTCCGAGCTGCTTCTCGACAGTAGAGGGAATATCTATCGCTGTGGTATCTCTGTAGATTCGAACTCCGCGGTGACCTCCATGATAAGCAGGTTCTCTCCCGACCTGACTTTGTTCCGGAGCACCACCTTCTCCCCGGAGACGAGCGTTATCGGCACAGGGGCGATAACGCCGGACGATCATCTGATTGTAGAAGGGACAGCAGTCTACCGGGGAGATGATTTCACCCCGTTTGTTGCCTCTCTCACTCCGTCCGGCGATCTCCGGTGGATCAAGCGACTTTCAATCAAGCCTTTCCATCTCAACGTTTGGGATATTGATCTTGCGACCCGAACCGGAACGATTCTGATGACCGGCAGAGCAAGCTTCGAGGGATGCTGTCCGGATCAACCGACCGGTCTGATCTCGATTTCCGATGACGGCGCCTTGTCGAGTGCGGAGTTACTCTATTATGCGGAAGAAGGGACCGGCACCGAGGCCTACACGACATTCGAGGTTGAGGGAATTCTATCGGACGATTCGCGAACGATCATCTATGGAAATCTTCTGCAAAGGACTCCGACTGAAGAGAATGATCCGGACAGCATGCCGATGTTTTTCAAGACCGAGCAATCGGGTCTGGTTTTCTGTCTTGATCGGGACCGGAATTTTCTGTGGGGCAGAAAAATCGGGATCGAGAGCGAAGGCTGGAAAGCCGCA
>CAMLOB010000087.1 GCA_946481475.1 uncultured Chlorobiota bacterium
TAATCCGATCGACCCGTCGTCATCCCGCTATCCGAAATACTTGTTCCAACAAATAATTTTCAGGAGAGTACATATGTCAACCGGAACTACAACTTCAGCAGTCTCGACCTGGCACGTCGATCCGGCACATTCGCAGGTCGGGTTCAGGGTCCGTCATCTCGGCTTCAGCAAGGTGAAGGGAAATTTTGGAGAGTATAACGTGACCGTTCGGTTCGATGGAGAGCACCTCGATTCTCTGGAGACCGAGGTGACGATCCGGGCCGACTCCATCGATACGGGAAACACTGATCGCGACAACCATCTTCGGTCGGGTGATTTCTTCGATGTCGAAGTCTATCCGACTCTCGAGTTCAAAAGCACGTCGGTTACGCCGCGCAGCGGAGACAAGTTCGATATGGAAGGGGAGCTGACGATGCACGGTATTACCCGGCCGGTGACGCTTCGCGGCGAGTTCCTCGGCGAAGCGAACGATCCCTGGGGCAACCGGCGCATAGCCTTCGAAGCGGAGACCAGAATCAACCGGAAAGATTTCGATCTCACCTGGAATCAGGTCCTCGAGACCGGAGGTCTTCTCGTCAGCGAGGAGGTGGAGATCACCATTGAAGTGCAGGCCGTCCTTGCAGAGGGTGAGGACTGATCCCGCGGCTGCTTCTGCTGTGATGCGAACAGGTATGCAGGTATGTATGTGAAGTATGTATGAGTGCTCTCGACCCGGGAGTGTGAACAGGAAGGGACATCCAATGGCTTGGACGGTATTCCGGGTATAGTGACGAATCAGGGGGGATGCCGGGGAGGCTCAGCGTCGTTAATACGGCGGGGGCTGATCCCGGCATCCCCCTTGACGTGAAGCATCTGTGAAATTTTCCGACACCCGTTGTTTGTCGCAACGTATATAACCCCCTTTCGTAGGAACCGGGCCCGCAAAATCCCGCAACCGAGATCGGGATTCCGGAGAGTTCCGGTCGGCGGAAATAAAATCGCCAATTTGGTGTGATGAAATCCATGAAAGAACATTCAGAGCCACGGCTTGTTATTCTGACGCTCTGGTTGCTTGTCTTTGCTGCGGCCAGTCAGATTATGATTATCGCTCCGATTCTTCCCCGCATTGCCGAGGAGCTGCACGTCGACAAGTCGGCTCTTGGCCTGCTGATGACGATCTATGCAATGGCGGTGGGGGTTTTTGCACTTGTAGCCGGACCGATCTCCGATCGCTATGGACGTCGTCGCATCCTGATGGTCGGAGCCGGGCTTCTTGCCCTTGCGTTGGGACTGCATGCGTTTGCCCACAGTTTCCCGGCCCTTCTGACAATGCGGGGGATTGCCGGTGCGGCCGGCGGCATCCTCAGCGGGGCGGCGATTTCCTATATCGGAGATTACTTTCCGGTCCATCGCCGTGGCTGGGCGAGCGGGTGGGTGATGAGTGGTATCGCCGCCGGACAGATTCTGGGGATTCCCCTGGGGAACCTCCTTGCCGACTGGCTTGGCTTCCGCGTTCCCTTCCTTGCCTTCTCCGTGGTGTCGGCCTTGTCGTTTCTGCTGATCCTTTTCAAACTTCCACAGCCCCGGGTCACGCTCAGCTCTTCGCTTTCGGTCCGGAGCGCCCTCGGCGGCTATGCCGCCCTTCTGCGTCGTCGCGAAGTCCGTGCCGCCGCCGTTGCCTTTATGGCGATGTTCATGGGGCTTTCTCTCTTCGTGACGTTTTTTCCGACCTGGCTTGAGGAATACCTCGGGTTCTCCGCCGCGATGGTATCGCTTCTCTATGTGATAGGAGGGGCGGCAAACGTGCTTGTCGGGCCGCGGGCCGGGAAGCTTTCGGACCGGATCGGCCGGACCGGAGTGATTATCGGTGCCTCGATCGGTATCGCTCTGCTGATGCCGATTACCACACTCATACAACCCTCATTTTCCTGGGTTATCTATCCGGTGTTTTTTCTTACTATGGCCTGCGTTGCTTCCCGTATGAGTCCGATGCAGGCGTTGATGACGCAATTGGCAACGGGAGAACAGCGGGGAGCACTGATGAGCCTGGTCACCTCCGTCGGGCAAATCGGCTTTGGGATGGGAAGTGCCATGGCTTCAGCCGTCTGGGGACTGGTCGGTTTCACCGGCAATGCGCTGCTCGGAATGGCAAGCGTTCTTCTGATGGCCGGCATTGTCTGGCGATATCTGCGGACCGTGGAATTGAAAATGCTGGAAGAGAAGCGAGATGAAATTGAACGGGCAAAAGAGAGCGAACAGCAAAGACCGGTGTTCCTGCGTTGAGGCGATACCTCACAATAATGAAGTTGCCGACTCGGTAGAATGAAGTTTGCAAAAGAAGATGCGGAATCCCGGCTTGTTATTCTGACGCTCTGGCTGCTTGTCTTTGCTGCCTCCAGTCAGGTTATGATTGTGGCTCCGATTCTTCCCCGCATCGCCGAGGAGTTGCATGTCGACAAGTCGACTCTTGGGTTGTTGGTGACGATCTATGCAATGGCGGTCGGCCTCTTCGCCCTTGTGGCCGGGCCGATCTCCGATCGTTATGGCCGTCGCCGTATTCTGCTGGCAGGGGCCGGACTTCTTGCCGTTACTCTGGGACTGCATGTCGTTGCCGACAGCTTTCCGCTTCTGCTGGCAATGCGCGGCTTTGCCGGCGTAGCAGGCGGCCTCCTCAGCGGGGCGGTCATTTCCTATGTCGGAGATTACTTTCCGGTTCATCGTCGCGGGTGGGCGAGCGGGTGGGTGATGAGCGGCATTGCCGTCGGACAGGTTCTGGGGATTCCTCTGGGAAACCTCCTGGCTGACTGGTTCAGCTTTCGTACTCCTTTCCTTGCATTTGCATTGCTGGCTGCCCTCTCGTTCCTGTTCATGCTTTTCAAACTTCCCCAACCCCGGGTCACACTGAGCACATCTCTTTCAGTCCGGAGCGCTCTCGGCAGCTATGCCGCCCTTCTGCGTCGTCGCGAGGTTCGGTCTGCTGCCGTGGCATATATGACGATGCTCATGGGCTTCTCTCTCTTCGAGACGTTCTTCCCGACATGGCTTGAGGAATACCTCGGGTTCTCGGTAGCGATGGTGTCGCTTCTCTATATGTTGGGGGGAGTGACAAAAATCATTGCCGGTCCGCAGGCCGGAAAACTTTCAGACCGGATTGGCCGAACCGGAGTGATCATCGGTGTTGCGATCGGCATCGCTCTGCTGCTACCCCTTATCACGTTGGTGCAGCCCTCGTTCTTCTGGGTGATCTATCCGCTGTTTTGTCTTATGATGATGTGTATGGCCCCCCGGATGGTCCCCCTGGGAGCACTGTTAACCCAGTTGGTGCCCGGAGAACAGCGGGGAGCGGTGATGAGCCTGGTGACCTCGACCGCTCAGATCGGTTATGGCCTGGGGAGTGCGGTCGCATCACTTGTCTGGGGAGTGTGGGGATTTACCGGCAGTGCTCTGCTGGGTATGGTCAGTGCTCTTCTGACCGCCGGTATCGTCTGGCGATATTTGCGGAACGTGGAATTGCGGGTATTGGAAGAAGAACGGATCGAAGGCGAACAGACGAGAGAGACCGGGACTCATATATTGACGCACCATCTCTGATCTATGGACTCTATCACTCAGGCGGCACTTGGTGCCGCAGTCGGCGAAGCTCTGCTTGGAAGAAAAGTCGGCAACAAGGCCCCGCTCTGGGGAGCTGTTCTGGGCACCCTGCCCGATCTTGACGCTCTGTTCAATCCGCTGCTGAGTCAGACGGAACAACTTTCGTTCCACCGCGGACCTTCTCACTCCCTTTCCTTTGCTCTTCTTGTCGCTCCGCTGATCGGTGCCGGTCTGGCTCGTTTGCATCACAAGTACCGGCTCTCGTGGAAGGAGTGGTCTCTCTTTGCCTTCCTCTGCATCTTCACCCACCCTCTGCTTGATACGCTGACGAACTACGGCACCCAGCTCTTCTGGCCCTTTACCGATTATCCGGCCGCCTGGGCTTCCATTGCGATCATCGATCCCCTCTATACGCTCCCCCTTCTCTTCGGCGTTGTCGCCGCCATGATCCTCCGCAAACCGGAACGACGCTTCCTCTGGAATCGTTGGGGACTGATTATCAGCACGAGCTATCTCCTGCTGACGATGGGGAACAAGCTCTACGTCGAGGCGGTCTTCAGAGCAGAGCTCGATCGACAGGGGATACCGTACGAACGGGTGATGACCTCTCCGACGGTGCTGAACAACATTCTCTGGACCGGATTTGCCGAAAACGACAGTGCGGTCTGGGTCGGCCTCCATTCGTTGTTTGACGGCGGGAAGGAGATCAACTTCCGGCGATTCGCCAAGGGGAATGATCTGCTTGCCGGAAGCATGAACGAACCGGCCGTCCGGAAGCTTCTCTGGTTTGCGCAGGGATATTATACCGTCAGTCAGTCGGGCGACACGGTTATCTTCCACGACATGCACGTCGGTCGGCGTGATGCCTTTATCGAGGATGAGGGACGGTTCATCTTCAGCTTCAGGCTTTTGCAGGATTCCGCCTCCGGTCGCTTTACCGAATTCCGATTGCAGGAGATGAGCTTTGATGTATCCGAAGAGACGTGGAACAGATTCTGGCGGAGGATATGGGGGGAGGTGCGATAATGGAGTATAGAAGAGATGATAAAGGATAGAACAGTCTGGCCGCCGTCGGACACTTGTCCGCCCGGACATTAACTACATCAGGAAAAACGAAGATGTCTGTCACAGTTGAATTCCGCACAAAAGCCGACGAAACGATCTGCGACCATCTCGATCAGATCACAACCGTAACTCCCGGGACGGAGGGATGCGAGGAGTGTCTGAAAACAGGAGACCCGTGGCTCCATCTGCGCATCTGCATGGTCTGCGGTCATGTGGGCTGCTGCGATTCCTCGATCAACAAACACGCCACGAAGCATTTCCATGCCACCGGACATCCGATCATGAAATCGTTCGAGCCGGGGGAGAAGTGGGGGTGGTGCTATGTGGAGGAAGTCTTTCTGCGTCCTGCCTGAAAATAGATGGAACCGGGATCGGGAAGAGAGACGTGAGCTCTCTTCCCGATCCCGGTTCTCCCGTTCAGTTGAGTGGTGTCTCGCTATCTGAGGATCACGATCCGTTCCACTACCCGCTCTCCTTCCGTCTCAATTGTCAGTAAGTAGAGTCCGGAAGGGCTCCTTCCGACCCGGAAGTTCCGTTGATGTTCTCCTCGTTCTTCTGCTTGCGTCGCCAGTTCCATGATCCTGACTCCGTGTGTGTTGTAGAGAGCGATGCGGGGTGTCGCTCGGCGCGACAGTTCATAGTGGATTCGTCCCTCTCCGCGTTCGGTCAGTGATGCACTTCGAATCTGCACAAGATTGATAGCGGTACTTCTGTGGCCGGTTATGGTGCCCGACGTGGTATCGCTTGTATCGGCGGCCGGGAACTCGCGGTAGGCCATCAGTTGCGAGAAGGCGTTCGTTCCGTACGCGCCGATCTCTCCGGTCTCCGTATCGATTGCCCCCTCGATTACCACTCCCTCGAACTCCATGATCGGCATGGCCATCTGCTTCCAGTTCTTTCCCAGATCGTCCGTCTCGAACACTCCCCGTTGCGTCGCCAGGAAAAACCGGGAGGTGCCGGAGAGGGCCGTCACGCTCTGCGGTTCGGCGCCGCTGAAGGGGAGCGATGCGGCGGTCCAGCTCAGCCCCCCGTCGGTGCTGGTCGCCAGTCCGGCTGTTCCGGTCCCCTGGGCATTCCGGAAGAGAACCATCCCGTGCAGCGTGTCGGTGAAAGCGATACCGAGGGAATTGACCCCGGGGGTTGCATGCGGAGTCCAGGTCTCTCCCCGATCGCTCGAGCGCCATACCCTGCTCTGATTCGTGCCGAACCAGATATGACTCCCCTGAACCTCGAAAGCGTCGTTCCATCCGTACTCGGAAGAATTCATCGCCGCCGGAGCCTGCGGTGCCGGAGTCCAGTTCTGTCCCCCGTCTTCCGTTACGGCGATCCCCCACTTGCCGTTCAGCGGGTCTCCGATCAGTATTCCCTCATCATCGTTCCAGAAATGAATTGCGTTGACGAAAGAGGTGATCGCAGAGATGTTGAAACTGTTCCAGCTTCCCCCGCCGTTTGTCGTGTTGTAGATGCTTGCCGTTCCGCTTGAAGGTGTGCCGGCCATCCAGGCTCTCTGCGCGTCGAGTGCGGCGATGGTGTAGACCGGCGTCTGCAACGGACTTCCGCTGATCGTGATCTGTTGCAGTCCGGACCACTGGTTGCCGGAGACATTGCGCGAGTAAACCGGTATTTGAAGACTCTGGCTGAGAATGACGTTGGAGACGGCCCAGGCCGTGCGGGGGGTGACCGTGGCGATGCTTGCCCCGGCATACTGTACGCCCGGGTTGAGCGTCAGCGGGTCGAGCTGCTGCTTCCAGCCGGGAAGGTCAACCGGAACGAAGAGAGTCACGTAGTCCTCATACGCTCCGTCGCTCAGCTTCAGCACAAGCTGGAGTTCTCCTTCGGAGTAGATGACATTGCTGTTCGGATCAAGCCGTACTTCTATCGACAGCGTCTGGGTCTCCATCGTGCCGATAACTCCCACTTCTACCGGGTCGGCCGTCAACTCGCCGTTCGGGTAGGCTTCAACGTTCAGGGCTTTTGTGGGAGCCAGGTAGTTCTTCAGTGTCAGTTGTGCGGTGACGCGGTCGTCCGGACCGTGCAGCGTGTCTCCCGTCTCGCCGTCAAGATCCCATGCCGTCAGGCCGACTCCCGGAAGGTTCTCCGAATCGCCGGAGGCAAGATCGCTGTTGATCTTCAGCGCACGTTCGGCGTTCAGTCTCCGGTGACGGAGCGGGCCCCCGCCGTTCAGCCGGTCACCCGTCACGCGAATCTGCATCGCCACCTGATCCGGATCCCAGTCCGGGTGTTCGGCAAAGACCAAAGCCGCCACGCCCGCAACGATCGGCGAGGAGAAGGACGTTCCGGAAACGTTGCCGCTCACGTAGCTGTTCCCCAGATCGCTCGTCAGCGTTCCAACGCCCGGTGCCCAGATGTCGACAGTGACGCCGTAGCCGGAAAAGCCGACCGGTTGATCGCTCGAGTTTGTGGCGCCGACCGACAGGACGTGATCCAGATGAGCCGGGAAGACCGGAGTCCGGTCGTTGAATGTCCCCTCGTTTCCGCTTGCCCCCACAACCAGCGATCCTTTGGCATGGGCGTAGTCGATAATTGTCTGCAGACTCTGCACGAAGTCCGGATTGATCGAACCGCCGAAACTGCAGTTGATGACCTTCGCTCCCAGATCGGCAGCGTAACGGATCCCCTCATACCCGGCTATCACCGATCCGGTCGCCAGGGAGTCGGCCGAGCACTTCACCGGAAGAATCTTCGTGTGAAATCCCGGTCCGGCAATCCCCTTCCCGTTGTCGGTGTGGGGAGATGCGCATCCGGCCACCCAGGTGCCGTGATATCCCCGGTAGCCGGAGACGTTCACGCGGCGTGGAGCGGGATCGTTATCCGAATTCCATTGTCCCCCTTGCAGGGCGTTTACTGTCAGCGGATTCCCCACGAAATCCCATCCGTGCCAGTCGTCCACAAAGCCGTTCCGGTCATCATCCACTCCGTTGGTCCGCTTGTCGTTTCCTCCATTGTCGGTTCCCGTCTCTCCCTGATTTGTCCAGATGTTTCCGGCCAGATCCTCATGTCCCCAATCCACTCCGGCATCGCAGACGGCGATGGCCATTGTGGAATCCCCTCTGGTGACCTCCCATGCCTCTTCGATGTTGATCAGATTCAGTGCGTATTGCTCAGCAAAGCGGGGATCGTTCGGTCTGTAGAGAACATCGAACGTGAAGTATGGTTCGGCATATTCCAGTATTTCGGTTTTCATCAAGGCATCGATTGCCCGGTAGATGTCGGCATCTTCCGCGATCGAAAGGATGTAGAGGCGGTCAAACCCCTGGTCGGTGTCGGCTATATCCTTGTAGAGTCCGTTTCCCCGATACGGAGCCAGAGGGAACAGAGGGCGTCTGCCGGTGAAGCCGATCCGTGTCAGTTGCCGGTCAAGTTCGGGAATGCCGAAGTATATGGATCCCCGACTGTTCGGCACGCCGCTCTTCAGTTTGATAATCAACGTTCCGGCCAGAAAAGAGGGAGGGGTCTTTCCCTTCAATCCGTCTTCCGGAAGGTTGCGTGCGGTCAGCGGAGCCGTCAATGAGAGCAACAGCAGCAGAGCAGGGAGGAAGAGTATCGGATAGCAGAGTCTGAATTTCATTACGACGTGGATTGTATTGTACTCTTGAGTTCGGGACGGAAGGACGGGCATGATAGTGACCGGTGATGAGACCGATCTCTTACGGACGGAAAACGTATCATGCCCCAATTACGACAAACGCCGGGAACATGTCCCGGCGTTCAATCTACGCAAACATCAGTGATGTTCTATCGTGTGGAAAGCGGAGGTTACTTCGCTCCCAACTCTTCCAGTTGCTGACGCAGAAGAGCATTCTCCACGGTCAGGCGACCGATCATTCGCTCCAGATCGGCAATGCTGGCGCTGCCGGCAGCCGAAGCCGAGCGGGAGGAGGATACCGGTCGCGAGGCCCGAGCCTTCGATCCGTTGCCGGCCGGAGTCGAAGCCGGCGCGGCGGCCGCCTGTGTCGGCGCAGCCTTTGCCTTCCGTCCCGTCCGTGCTCCCCCTTTGGTCGACGACTTCCTTGTACTCCCCTTCCCGTACTTTGCCTTCCATTGGCTCAGTTGTGCCGGCTGCATCTCGTACTTCTTGGCAACGTCAACTAACTTGTTTCCCGCCTCAATTTCGGCAAGGATATTCTGCTTCTCTTCCAGCGTGAACGTGCGGCGCTTTCTTTTAGCCTTCGCCATTCTTCCTCCGTTTCGTTAGATTGTAGAAATGTATTCCGAGGGAGACTGTGTGTACGTAAGCGGGAATGAAATGCAGGTGGACAGAGTAATCCGAATGTGTAAGATGCATGGATAGATGGACGTAGTAAATTTAACGAGGCAATTATAACAAATATCTGTGAAGTGTGAAACGTAAAGTTGCAGCCGGAGGAATTGTTATCCGTTCCATTGACAACCGGAAACAGGCCATCCTTGTGCAACACAACCGGCACAAGGGCTGGGGCTTTCCGAAAGGACACATCGATAAAGGGGAATCTCCTGAGGAAGCGGCTCTGAGGGAAGTAGAGGAAGAGACGGGAGTTCTGGGAACGATAGTAGCAAATTTACCAACCACGCGCTATCGGTTTACTAATACGAAGGGAACGGAGATAGACAAAACCGTCTACTGGTTCCTGATGCGTTATCAGGGGATAGGTCATCAAACGCACTCCCATGAAGTGGCCGATGTCCGATGGGTTTCACTGTCGGAGATCTCCGGCGTTCTGGCCTTCGACAATGACCGGATGCTATTCGGCGAGGCGCAGGAAATTATTTCGGAGCATTTCCGATAGCTGGGCGGGAAGTCCCGCCGGATGTTGCAACCTCTCCTCCACTTCGTCGTTACCAGTCCTCCATTCCATAAAAGAGCTTGTGCGATTCCATCGGATTCGGCACCTTGTGCAAAGTGGCGGAATATGATTGACGGGATCGAACACAACCATGAGAAATCAACAGGAGAGATGATGATGACACAACGAATAGCTTCCCTTTTTCTTCCCGCCTTTCTCGGCCTGGTGGCGTGGTCCACTCTGTCGGCCCAGAGCGAGTGGCTTCCGGAAGAGGCTACGCCGATACAGCGACAGTTTGTCGATGAAGCCGGAACCCGACTGACCGAATACTGGAATCCGCGACTCAACGAATACAAGCAGACGATCGACCGGATGCTTGCTCCGAATGATCTGGAGAAGCTGAACCGGATGCGCGTTCGCTGGAGCATCCTGATGAATAAACTTGCGCAGCAGATGCGGCAGGTAAAGGAGCTTGAGGAAGGAGAGGAGACTGAGTTCGATTTCGAGGTAGGCGAAGGGGAGGAGTTTGTGGAAATCATGGCTATCTGGACCGGCACGATGGATCTGGCCGGAGGATATCGTTCGGGACTGGACAATCTTGGGGATAACGTGATCGAGGATGTGGGAGGATTCACTTCCGGCATGGCCGATTTCGTCGAGGAGTTTGCCCGGGCCAATCAGGGAGAACTTCAGGGGGATGAGAAGGGACAGGAGTTGCTGGCGAATCGGAACGAGATCGTCGAGAAACTTCGCAAGGTCAAAAACAAGGTCAGCAGGGAGAACAAGGGGTTTGCCCAGATCTACAGTCTGGCGGTCGAGCCGCTGATTATGCTCTATAACGGAGGGGACCTCGGTGACGTCCTTCCCTTTATCTCGAATCAGACTTCGGGTGCCGATCTTGACGTTGTTGCCGGGCTCCTTCCGCAAGGAGCCGTACTTCAGCAGAACTATCCGAACCCCGCCTCGACAACTACCACTGTCCGGTTCGCGCTTGCCGAGGCGGCCAATGAAGCGACCCTTCGCCTCTATTCGGCCGACGGTGCGCTGGTGGAGACTGTGAAGCTGGGAGCGTTGAAAGCCGGGGATCACACACAGGAGATCAACGTCTCGAAATATGCACCCGGCTCCTATCTCTACCACCTGACCCTTGTCGGCGATGGTGGCGAAACCGTGTACTCGAAAGTCATGCAGGTGGTGCGGTAACCTCTGCGGACGAGTTGCCGATTCTTTCCGACCCCGGTTCCGTGCAGAACGGAACCGGGGTTTTGTTTATCGGTTATTTCTTGTCCGTATCTTCTTCAGGAGGAAGAGGAATGTGCAGGGTAGGGATATTGA
>CAMLOB010000088.1 GCA_946481475.1 uncultured Chlorobiota bacterium
ATAACAGAACGGGGGACGTTTTCGAACGTCCCCCGTTTTTTTGTGCCTTTCTTCCGGATTCCGCCGGCTCAGCGAACCAGCAGCAGAGGGGCCGCCCCAAGCCTCTCTCCGTCACCGAGAAGAAGGCAGACGTAATGTCCCGCCGGCAGCGACTCCAGTTCCAGCGGAATGGAGACCTCACCCGATTCATACCGTTTTGCCGGAAGTGTCAGCACTTCCTGTCCCATCGTGTTGTAGAGCGCAACGGTTACCTGCCGGGTTCGCTCAAGCGAGAAGCGCAGATACGTGTTGCTCCCCGTCGGGTTCGGAGCCGAGGTCAGCGGAATCATCTCCTCCCGATTTCCCTGCCGCACGCTCCCCGGTCCCCCCGCATCAAACGTGGCCAGCGGTTGCAGACCGGACTGGGATTCGTTCAGCATATCGACCGAGAACTTCCCGTCATCGCCGAGAGCAAAAATCGTCAGGTAGGCACCGGCCGGCACCTGGATCGTGCTGGAGGTGCCGCTGTAGAAGGGCGTACTCATACCGGCACGATAGACTTCAATCGACAGAGGAACGCCTGACGGCAACTCCCTGAACTCCGTCCCCTTGCGGAACGGAACGCTCTCGAAACGGAAGGTGTCGATCCCGGCGGTGACGACTGCGGTCAACTCTCCGTAGAAATCGGTGGCATTGACGAAGCGGACAAGTGTCCTGCCGAAGCCCGGCGGCAGCGGCTCGACCGGAGATCGGGTCAGGACAATCGGGATCGTCCGTTTATCCTGGAACTGCGTAAAGACCACGACATAGGACGTATCGTTGGCAAAACGTCGGTTGACCGTCAGGAGACTGCTGAGAGGGGATTCGCCTGAAGGGACGAACTTGACCTGGAAACTGTCGGTGAAGAGAGGACCGAACTCCCGCGAGGCCCGACGATACTTCAGCGTATCGGAGACCTTCGTGTCGCTCTGTCCGGCCCGGTTCAGGTAGATGTCCACCTTGTCTCCCCCCCCGCTTCCGTCGGCGTTGGGACGCAGGTGGACGACGCGCACGTTCGTATAGCTCGATTCTTCGAGAAGAATCAACTGCTGACGCTCCGGATCCTGATCGAACATGGCATAGACCGACAGATTACCCGCATTGCTGCCGGTGACGATCAGCGTGACGATGGACGTCCCGGCACCCAGGGGAGCCGTAAGACGCGCCAGCGGATTCTGCTTTCCCGCTTCGGTAATGATCAGCGTTGTGGCCTCGCCGTTGACGTTGAGGAACGGAGTCACCTGATCGGGAGCAACGGCGCTGAGCACCGGCACGGAACCGACCTGGCCGAGATGGACATCAATGGGAGTGCTGATCGAAGCCGCATGAAGAACCCGCAGCAGTGTCTTCCCGGCTGCCGGACCCTGTGTCTTGTTCCGTTCAAGGATCTTGAGTTTTGCCGAAGAAGAGGGGCCGTAGGCGACTCCGGTATATTCATAACCGCTCTGAACTGTGGCACTGCCGGTGGCAAAAGCCGAACTGATGCCGGCGCCGGTAGCGGTATACTTCACGTTGAGTGCACCGGAGACCGAGGGGAGTCCGGTGGCGACTTTGGCGCCGACGCCGAAATTGACGTTGACGATGGAGGCCTGTTCCAGCTCGAAGAAGTGGACATCGATTCCTTCCAGACCGTTGACCAGATGAACAGCCCGGAAATCAAAGTTCTGTGCCGACAGCGAGGTTGCCGCCAGAAGCAGCAACACAACAAGCACTCCGGCCCCCGAGCGAAACATACGGATCGGCGTGTAAAGGGTGCTCACAGATTTCATTGGTTTCCTCACTTGTTTATAGAGTTTGCAGAAGACCATTCGTTCATGGTTGTAATAAGATAACGGCCTCTGGAGAAATAGTCGGCGTCGATTTTAGGGATTACGTAGATTTGCGAACTTTCTGCACGAACCAACGGAACCGAACCAACGCCAATGCAACGCTTCGACAACGATCAGATCGCACGCCGCCACGAAGAACTGGAACACCTTGAGGCCCAGGGTGTGGAAGCCTATCCCTACTCTTTCCCCAAAACGCACGATACCACCTCGGCCATTGCCGCCTATGCGACGCTGGAAGAGACCGGTGAAGAAGGTCAGATCCGGGTGGCCGTTGCCGGCCGTATCGTCGCCCTGCGCAAAATGGGGAAGGCAAGCTTCTGCCACATCGTCGACGGTATGGGGCGTGTACAGCTCTATCTGAAGAAGGATGATCTGGAAAACTACGACCACCTGAAGCTGCTCGACATCGGCGATATCATCGGCGTCACCGGCTATATGTTCCGCACGCGCACCGGCGAAGTGAGCGTTCACGGCGACTCCCTTACCCTTCTGGCCAAGGCTCTCGTTCCCCTGCCGGTCCCGAAAGAGGAGACCGACGAAGAGGGAAACCGCATTGTACACGACCGTTTTGCCGACAAGGAGTTACGCTACCGTCAGCGATATATCGATCTGGCGGTCAACACCGAAGTGCGGGAAGTCTTCCGCAAGCGTGCCCGGATGATCTCTCATATCCGCCGTTTTCTGGATGAACGGGGATACCTGGAGGTGGAGACGCCGGTTCTCCACTCGATGTACGGAGGGGCCGCCGCCCGCCCCTTCGGGACGCACATGAACGCTCTGGACATTCCCCTCTATCTCCGCATCTCGCTGGAGCTGAACCTGAAGCGTCTGATGGTCGGCGGATTCGAAGGAGTGTACGAGCTGGGGAAGAATTTCCGGAACGAGGGGCTCGACAGAACGCACAATCCGGAGTTCACCATGCTGGAGCTCTATGTGGCCTGGCAGGATTATAACTGGATGGCGACGATGATCGAGGAGATGATCTCATCGGCGGCCCAGGCGGTCAATGCGTCGTTGCAGACCACGACGGCAAACGGAACGGTGATCGACCTGACGCCCCCCTTCCGCCGGGCGACGATGCTGGAACTGATCGAGGAACATGCCGGCGTCAACATCGACGGGAAGGATGAAGGGGAACTGCGGGAGATTGCCAAGGGTCTGGGAATCGAGACCGATCCGACGATGGGGAAAGGGAAAATCATCGACGAAATCTTCTCCGAACGGGTCCAGCCGAATCTGATCCAACCGGTCTTCGTGATGGATTTCCCGGTCGAGATGGTGCCGCTTGCGAAGCGCCATCGGAGCAATCCGGAGCTTGTGGAGGCGTGGGAACTGATTATCGACGGGAAGGAGATCGGACCCTGCTTCAGCGAACTGAACGATCCCCGCGACCAGCGGGGGCGACTGGAGGAGCAGGCAAAGCTACGGGCGGCCGGAGACGACGAGGCGATGCTGATCGATGAGGATTTCCTCCACGCCCTGGAAGTCGGTATGCCCCCGACCGCCGGCGTCGGCATCGGCATCGACCGGCTGGCCATTCTGCTGACCGGACAGGAATCGATCCGGGATGTGATCTTCTTCCCGATGATGAAGCCGCAAGAAGGGTAACCGGCATATTGTCCTGCAACGGATGTTGGGAATGGCGGGGACATGGTGCGCCATGTCCTACCGTTCCCGGATGACCTCCAGCACCACCGTCGACACACCCCAGACCGCCCACAACACCAGACCGACGGCCACCCCCTGTCCGACACCCGATATCAGGTGGAGGTCGTGGGCAAAAATCATGACTACAAGGGCAAGGACAAATGTTCCGGCAACGATCACGATTCCCTTGATCAGTCCCTCATCTTCCCTTCCCTTCTCCCGCCGGTAGATCAGGATTCCGAGCGAAATTGCGAGGATCGGAGAGAGCGACTGGACGATGGTGGCGAAGATGTTGTAGAGAGCGGTGGGATATTCCACGCTGAAGCCCTTGAATTCCGGCATCCGCCCGACGGCAAGGGCAACGATGAGAATCGCTGTGAAGACGATCCCGTCATTTGTTCCGAATACCGATCGCAGTCGTTGAATCATGACTCGCTGAAGATTTCTTTCCGCATCATCCGCTTCTCAATCTGAAACTACGGAAACAATTCGACCCCGTGACAAGTTGTTTTCTGCTGATCGTCCGGTTCCCCCCTTTGCTAAATTCATGTTTCCGAATCGTTCTCTTTGCCGATATCCGCTCCCGGCATGAGGAAAAACGTTCGTCTTAATCATTTCAGAATGAAAAATCAGCGTCGTATCAACAGAAACCTTCTCCTCTTCTCCTTTCTCCTTTTTCTGCTCACGATCTCTGTCCGGGACGCCGCCGGACAGCCCAACGAGTATGACGAATATGGTATCGGCCTTCCCAGGAATCTGGGACCGGTCATCAATTCGGAGTGGGCGGAGATCGTTCCGGTGGCCAGTCCGGATGGACAACGCCTCTACTTCAGCCGGAAGGAAGCGCCGGAGAATACCGGCGGGAAGGATGATCTGGAGGATATCTACTACAGCGAACGTCAGGCCGACGGATCGTGGGGGCCGCCACTCAACGCAGGAGCTCCGCTGAACTCTCCCGGCTCCGATGTCCTCTTCTCCTTTTCCTCCGACGGCAAGGCGGCTTTGGTCTACCATGGCAGGGAAGTCAACGGCAAGGAAGTGGGGCTGGCGATCACGCGGTGGAAGAACGGCGGCTGGACCGAACCGCAGAAGATCGATGTAGAGGGACTGGAATCTCTCGGCGACTACTACTACGCGTTTATGACCGGCGACGGAAAACATCTGTTCATCTCCTACTCTCCGATCAACAATCCGGTCGATCTCGACATTTTCTACTCCGAGGCTCTGAGCAATGACATGATGCGCTGGAGCAAACCGGAACAGATGGGGGCCCTGAACGGTCCTTTTATCGACGGCTCTCCCTTCCTCGCCCCCGATAACCGGACGCTCTTCATGATCTCCGACAGAATAGGGTCGAATCTGGCCGACATCTACGTTTCCCTGCGCTCCGGCGACGGATGGCGCAACTGGACCCATCCGGAACCCCTCAGAGGTTATGTCAGTTCGCCGATGTTCGAGACAAGCGTGTCGGTCACTCCGGACGGAAAGGGTCTCTACGTCAGTCATGTGATCACCGACCGTACGGAGGGGGGAAGAACCGACCTCTACTTCTTCACCCTTCCCGATACCCTGAAGTTGTCCCACACATTTGTGTTGAGAGGGAAGGTGATCGATCGGAAGACCGGCAAAGGGATCGAAAGTACGATCCGGATCTCACCGCAACGGGAGACCCGCGTTGTGGCCCGGACAAAGAGCAAGCCGGACGGATCGTTCGACGTGGCGCTGGTCCCCGGCTATATCCTTACGATAAAGGCCGAAGCCCCGGGGTATGAGGCCGGAGGGACCACATTCGAGGGACGCGTTCTCGATCTGCCGGGAGAAATCCCTCCGATCACGATCGAACTTCAGAAGAAAGGAGGAGGAGTTGTCGAGACACCGACAAACCCGGTGATCCGGTTCGCTACCGGTTCAGCCGCTATCTCCAACGCAGACCGACGTACACTGCGCCGATTTGCCGAAAGACTTCAGGGGACCCGGGAAACGATAGAGATTGTCGGGTATACCGACAGCGTAGGAACCGCCGAAGAGAATCAACGGCTTGGCCTGGAACGAGCCGAGAACGTGAAGCGTTTTCTGATGGAGGCCGGCATCGCAGCTTCCCGGATGGCTACCGGAAGCTTCGGAGAGGAGGAGCCGACCGGAAACAACGGGAATGCAAGAGGACGGGCGGCAAACCGGCGTGTGGAGATCAGGGTTTCGGAGTGAAGCCGGAACGTGGAATACTTCCCGTCAGTTACGATGCGGGAACCGGTATACAGAGGTCTACGATCTCTTCGGGGAAACCTTCGTAACTTTGGCTTTGGAGATGATGAGAGAGAGCGTGTGTGAGAGATAAGTGAGTGCGGGAGTGTGAGAGGGATTGGGAGAAGGAGCATGGTCTGAGCATATTTCAACAATTCAATCATAGAACGAACGGAGCATCCGCGTCATGGCTACGGATATTCTTATGCCCAAGATGGGCGAATCGGTGCAGGAAGGAACTATTCTCCGCTGGATGAAGCAGCCGGGAGATAAAATCGAGCGGGATGAAGTCATCGCCGAAATCTCTACCGATAAAGTCGACACCGAAATTCCTTCATCCGAAGAGGGAGTGCTGCTCGAAATTCTGGCAAATGAAGGGGATACGGTGGAAGTGGGAGCCGTGATCGCCCGGCTTGGAGCCGAAGGGGAGGCCGCTTCCGGCGGCGATTCCGGCAGTGACGGCGGAGCTGCTGCAGAGAGCAAGCAGGAATCTGCCGAAGCCCCGGCCGCAGAGGCTGAGGACCAGCCCGGCGAGGGGGATGCGCGCGAAGCCTCCGTTGCAGAAGAGGTGACCGCCGAGGCCGAAGCTCCGACAAGTTCCGACGAAGGGAACGCCGGGGCATCGACGGGAGAACGGAATGAAGTGCTGATGCCGAAGATGGGTGAGTCGGTGCAGGAAGGAACCATTCTCCGCTGGCTGAAGAAGCCGGGAGATAAAATCGAGCGGGATGAGGTCATCGCCGAAATCTCCACCGATAAAGTCGATACCGAAATCCCCTCTTCGTTCGAGGGGACGCTTCTGGAAATCGTGGCCGAAGAAGGGGCTACTGTGGAAGTCGGCAAGGTGATCGCCTATATCGGCTCCGGCGCGGCAACAGGGTCGGCGCCGAAGAAGGAGACGCCCGCTCCACAGGCTGGGAAAGCCGAGAAGAGCACGCCGAAAGAACCGGCCCCCACCTCGAACGGCGAAGGGAAGGGAACACCGGCGGCGGCCGCTGTGGTCAGCGCTTCGAAGAGCACGAACGGCGGACCGATTCCGCGGGAGAGCAACGGACGGTTCTATTCGCCGCTGGTCCGGACCATCGCACAGAGTGAGGGGGTCGGCGTCGAGGAACTGAACCGGATCGAGGGAACCGGTGCCGGAGGACGGGTGACGAAGAACGATCTGACCGCGTATCTGGAGAACCGGACCGCACCGCAGCAGCCGGCCGAACAGCCGAAGACGCGGGAGAGCGTTCCGCAGCCGACCACACAGGTCCGCCCGGCAACGCCTGCAAAGGCCGCAGCCCCGCAGACAAAGAGCCGCGAGGAACTGGAAGCGCAATTCGGCGACAGAGCCGAGATCGTCCCGATGGACCGGATGCGCCAGCTTATCGCCGAACACATGGTCCGGAGCAAGGCAACCTCTCCACACGTCACCGAAGTCGGCGAGGCCGACGTCAGCGCACTGGTGCGTCTGCGCGAAGGAGAGAAGAAGGCGTTCGAACAGCGGGAAGGGATCAAGCTGACCTATACCCCGTTCTTTGTCGCCGCAATCGCCCGGGCACTCCGCGATAATCCGTGGGTCAACGGCTCGGTGGAGGGGACGAACGTTATCGTTCACAAGCACGTGAACGTCGGCGTGGCAACCGCGCTGCCGGACGGAAATCTGATCGTCCCGGTCATCAAGGATGCCGACCGGATGAACATCACCGGACTGGCACACGCGGTGAACGATCTGGCCAACCGGGCACGGAACAAAGGACTGAGTCCGGACGATATCGCCGGCGGGACCTTCACGCTGACGAACTACGGCGTCTTCAATCTGCTGCACGGCTCGCCGATCATCAATCAGCCGCAGGTGGCGATCCTCGGTGCCGGAGCAATCCAGAAACGACCGGTAGTGCGTGAGATCGACGGACAGGATATGATCGTTATTCGCTCGATGATCTACCTCTCCCTCTCGCACGACCATCGGATCATCGACGGCTTGCTCGGCGGCAAGTTCCTCTCCGATATCGTCAAGAACCTGGAGAGCTTCAACGAGAACACGATGCTGTAAAAAAAACCTTCGTGATTCTTGGTGTCCGCCGCGGCGGATCGTGCCTTTGTGTTTGATCTTACCACAAAGGCACAAAGAGCACCAAGAATCACGAAAGATATTCAAGCCCCGTTTTGATGGACTTTCTGAATTTTGCATTGATACCATGGGACTGAAACACCAGATAAACCTTCCGATTCTCAACAATCCCGAACGCAATCCGGTGGTACCCGGACGAGACCGGAAACCAGGCTGGCTGAAGGTGGATCTTCCGACCGGGGAGACCTACAGCATGCTGAAGAAGATGATGCGCTCGAAGAGTCTGCACACGGTCTGCGAAGAGGCGAAGTGTCCGAACATCGCCGAGTGCTGGGGGGCCGGAACCGCAACGTTCATGGTAATGGGAGATACCTGCACACGGTCGTGCGGGTTCTGCAACATCAAGACCGGAAAGCCTTTGCCGCTGGATCCTGAGGAGCCGATGAACGTGGCGATCTCGGTCAGACAGATGGGAGTTCGCCATGCCGTCATCACTTCGGTTGACCGGGACGAGCTGCCGGACTGCGGTGCCGGACATTTTGCGGCGACGATCAGAGCGGTACGCGAGGTGAATCCGGACACGCAGGTGGAGGTGCTGATCCCCGACTTCAAGGGAAACCTGGAGGCGCTGCAACTGGTGATCGACGCAAAGCCGGATGTCCTGAACCACAACACCGAAACCGTCCCTTCTCTCTACCGGCGTGTCCGTCCCCAGGCCCGATACGAGTGGACGCTGAACGTACTGCGCGAATCGAAGCGACAGGGGATGCGGACGAAGACCGGAATCATTCTGGGACTTGGAGAGACGCGCGAGGAGCTGCTGCAAACGATGCGCGATCTGGTAGAGGCGGGCGTCGACATCCTGACGCTCGGCCAGTATCTGCAACCGACGGTCAACCACCTGCCGGTGGAACGCTGGGTGACGCCGGAGGAGTTCGACGAGTACAGGATCATCGGCGAGAAAATGGGATTCGACATCGTGGAATCGGGACCGCTGGTCCGGTCCAGCTACCACGCCGAACGCCACGTATAACCCGGCACTCGCAGGGGCGCATAACCATGCGCCCCGAAACGGCGAATGTCGATTTTCGATTGTCGAATTGATTGCAGTTAGCCGATGATGGTGAAAGAAGTCCGAACCGCTGAACAGTCGGGTCGACAACCTCGTGTTTCCCTCCTCCCCGCAACACCATGATCTACCACATCACCGGCATCGTCGGTACGCTTCTCTACGGACTTTCGGTCCTCGGCCTCTGGATACAGTGGAAAAAGATTCGCGAGCGGAAGGGGATGGAGCTGATCGAGAGACCGACGGCGGTTATCTCGCTGAACGCCATTGCCATGGCCTTCTTCGCCTACTACTTTCTCTTCTTCTACGGCTTTGCCCTGGCCCGCTTCAACCATTATCTCGTCTGGCCCCGTCTGGTCGCCATCGGTCTCTCGCTGATGATTATGTACGAGATCATGATCGACAGAAAGAACCTGAGCGCGCAGTTCACCTTTTTCGGTTGCACCGCGTTGACGCTCGGGGGACTGATGATGATGATCTTCTTCCGTCCGACCGCCATGCGGCTTGTGGACGTGTCGAAGGGAACGCTGATCCTCAACACCTTCATGCTGGCGCAGGCCGGTATCCATCAGATTGTGCTCGTCATCCGCTCCGGAAGGACCGGCGGCCTCGCTCTTCGCACGCAGCAACTGACTCTTGCGAAAAACCTCGGCAACATGACTTTCGGCGCGGCAATGGGGACCGCGAGCGGCTGGCCGCTGGTCCTCCTCTGGGGGACCGACTCTCTCTTCAAGGGAATTCTGATCTATCTCTTCCGGTGGGTCCGGATCAGTCCCGTTGCGAGAGAACGCGCGGAGAGGACTCCGGCATCGTAGACCGACAGTACACGGATAACACAGAAAAGCCATACCGACACTGTACCCCTGTCCCCTACCCCCTGTCCCCCTCATCTCCGTATCTTCGGAAAAATCAACACAGATGAGAAAAGAAGCCTGGCAGGAACTGCTGAACAAATCTGACGGGATGACGATCCCGGCCGCCGTCTCCGGAGCTTTTGCGCCGGAGGAGATCGACACGTTTATGAATCTCTACGTTGAGATCTTCCGTGAATTCATCCGGCGGGGTGCCGGGCATCTCGGACTGAAGGTCTTCACCGGCAGCGAAATGGATCACACCGAAGGGGGACATCTGATGCAGACCCCTCCCCTTGAAGAAGAAGCCCTCACCCTCTGGACAGAACGCCTCTTCGGAGGAAAGAACTTCGGTATCATCCTGAACAATCTGGAGAAATACTCCGACCGGTTCGCCCGGACCGCAACCGCAGAGACAAACCGGCTGCTGGCGCTGACCGGCATGCCCCTCGGCGGACTCGCCTTTCTCCTCTTCGCCGGGAACTACGGGTTCACGCCGTTCGGCGTCCACAAGGACAATCCGGGTGAGGAGGGCTTTCTCTTTCACATGGGACCGGGGGTCAAGAAGCTCTACACGTGGGAGACGAACCGTTTTCTGGAACTCTCCGGCGGCCTGCACATCCACACCGATCCGGCCTCCATCATCTCCGAAGCCGAGAACGCTTTCACTCTGGCACCGGGGGACATCGCATTCCTCCCCTCCGGCACCTATCACGTCGCCGACACGCCGGAGTTCTCCGTCAGTATGGTCATGGATTTCGTCAATCCCCCTCCGGCCTATATCCGCCGGACAATAGCCGCACGGATCGCAGAGGAAGAGATGCAAACAAACGGAGAGCCTCCTCTCCCCCCTCTTCTTTCAGGAGAGGACGGAACCGGTATCTCGCAGCTCCTTCCCGCACTCCGGATGGGAGAGGAAGTCGAACGAGCCTTCGAGGATTATATCCTCCGTCTGCAAAGCAACGCCGGACTCTACACCCCGGCCGAACCGAACAGAAACGGCAATGCCTTTATGCCGGGAGAAGGGGAAGAACTG
>CAMLOB010000089.1 GCA_946481475.1 uncultured Chlorobiota bacterium
ATCGTTACCGATGCGCTCGATATGGGAGCGATTGTCGAAACATACGGAGCGGAGGAGGGGGTCGTTATGGCGTTTATTGCCGGGAACGATGTGCTGGAGATTCCGCAGAACCCTCACAAAGCGATTCAGGCATTATCCGATGCTGAAGCTCAGGGGCGGATTCCAGCCGAGAGAATAGCCGAAAGCGGGGAGCGACTTGACGGACTGGTTCAATGGAGCATCACGCACGGATGGAGAAAGGACGAGACCGATTTCCGGTACTTTGACCGTGAGGAGAGTCTGGCCCTTGCGTTGCGGGGGGCCGGGAAAGGACTCAGAGTGGAGGGGGTGTTGCCGAACGCCCATGAAGACCCTCTGCCGGTCCTCCTTCTGACCGACGGGAATGAGGATGAATCGGCGGAGCGGGAGGGGATGCTTCGGGAGTTCGGTTATCGGATTGCCGGACGAATTCCTTTCGATGCGGATGTGTCGGTCGGCGCCGGAATCGATCTGCCCGAACGTCTTCTGGTCCTGACCTCGATCAGGCCGCGCGGCGGGGCAGGGACGATCGGGTTGGGCCGGGCTCAACAACGCCTTCTTGCGCGGATCGATCCGTCGGCATCCGTCCTCCTGAACCTGGGCAACCCCCACCTGCTGGCCGATACGGAGTTTGCCCTGCGGATCGATACGTTCTCTCCCGCCCCCTCAAGTCTTCGGGCCGCCCTGCTACGCCTTGATGAACTGCGATGACAAACACAACACAGGGGGGCAAAAACAGGGGCAAAGGTTTTTGCCCCCTACGGTGCCGGATGCCGCATCTCATACACTTCTGCACTCTCACACTCCTGCACTCACCCGCAAACAGGGGCAAAGATTTTTGCCCCCTACGGGTCTGCTCTTCTATGTAACTTCACTCTCCGGTTTCTGTTGTTCCCGGAGGTTTCCTTTCGACTTCACATTCAATATGAAATTCGCCATGCGCCATTTCCTTCTGTTCATTCTGCTATCTCTTCCGGTTCTTTCCCTTTCGGCCCAGCATAGCGAGCTCTCGCCCGAGGAGAGGGGGCGGGAATTTGCCCGCGAAACGCTGCGGGAGAAAATCCGGTTCGATACCGCCACGTTCCATCTGCTTCCGACGGTCGGTGAGATCCGGTCCCGTTATGCGATGGAAGTCGGGAAAGGGGAGGTTGAAGTCCTTGCCGCAGAACGTGAGGGGGTCGTCAGCGCCGATCAGGCTCCGGAGTCGGAGGTCCACGCGGCGATCAATCCGCTCGACAGTACAAATATCGTTGTCTCTCCGATCCGTCAGTCGAACGGTTCGCTGCTCTGCCCGATATACTATACCAAGGATTTCGGAACCTCCTGGACCAAAAGCAGCTACCTGAATCTTCCTCCGCACAATAATGTGACGGTGCTCGGCGGGGGTGATCCGGTCTTTGCCTTCGATGCCGACGGCCGTGTCTATTTCACCTGGATCAACATCTATGCTTCGAGCAGTTTCCAGACGATCTACTCGGGGATGTTCTGGGCATACTCCGATGACGGCGGGGCGACGTGGCGGGAGGAGGAGAACAATCTGGTGGCCCTGGACAGCTCCTCTCTGGGAGGGCCGATCACTCTGTCGGACAAACAGTGGATGGCGGTCGACCGGACCGGATCGGAGTGGCGAAGCCGACTCTATGTTGCCTTCGTGGAGTTGAACGCCCAGAGCGGCGCCTCGAAAATTGTGGTGCGGCACATGCAGCCGACGGAGGGGAACATGAGCTTTGCCCAGGAGTCGGTTCCGGTCTCCACGGGTAATTTCAATCTGGTTCAGTTCTCTTCGATCGACATCGATGCCGACGGATATGTCCACGTCTCCTTCTTCGGCCAGCACCGGACGCAGGGTTGGGGGTTGTGGCACAGTCTCTCGACCGATGGAGGAGCCTCGTTCTCGACACCGAACCGTATCGCTCCTGTCGCCTTCGGCAGCACCCGTTTCGGAGCTGCGGCCAACAGAAGCATCCAGGGGATTCAGGACGACCGGCTCTATCCGGCTCCTCACATCGTCGCCGACAGATCAGCCGGGACCGGAGAATTCGGCGGAGGGACGCTCTACGCCGTCTGGACGGCGCTGGGGACGACCGGGGATGAGGGGAACGGATACAACGTCTACTGCGCCCGGTCGACCGACAACGGGACGACCTGGGAGGAACCGGTTGTCGTCCATAATGATGAAAATGAGACGGCTACCGATCAGTTCTACTCCAGCGTCAGCGTGAACGGGGAGGGAGTGGTCGCCGTTTCCTGGTACGACAAACGCGAGGACGTCAGCCAGCGGATGGCCCACTACCGGGTGGCCTGCTCGTTCGACGGAGGGACGACGTTCGGTCCGAGCGTGGCGGTGACATCGGCCCCCACCGATTTCTCGACGATCGGACGACAGAACGGGGATTTCGGCGTCGGCGAGTATACACAGGTCCTGACGACCCCGAACTATGTGATCCCGGTCTGGTCGGACGGACGGAGCGGCAACGGCAACATGGATATTTATGTCGGCTTTGTGCCGATCGACAAGACGTCGCTGAGCGTTGGAGAGCCGGAGCGGGTCTCGGTGGTCGATCGAACCGTCTCCGAGCTTTCTCTCGGACCGAATCCGGTCTCCGGTACTGAGAGCCGGTTGCGGTTCAGGCTGACGAGGGGAGGAGTTGTGACGGTTGCGGTGGTGGATGTTGCCGGTCGCGAAGTGCTGCAACCGGTTCCGGGAGAGTTCCGTGCCGCTGGAGAACATGAAGTGGCGATTCCGACATCGGGACTGACCGGCGGAGATTATTTCGTTAGCGTTCGGACGAGCGACGGGGTGGTGATGCGGAAGCTGACGGTGGTGCGGTAGGGATTGCCGGTGTAAAACGTACGCGGATGACGCGGATCGGGACGGATGGAGACGGATTCGGATCCGCGTTCATCCGTCCCGATCCGTCTTATCCGTGTACTATTTCCACCCCCGCATTCCCCCGCTTTTCCTTCCTCTTTGTACTTTTACCGATCGAACGGGAAGAGGGGACGATATCGTTCTTCCCGCAATCCGTTGACAAACGCCATTTTTCATCGATTCGCATACCATGAAAGAACGTATTCGCATCGCCTCCGGGCAGGGATTCTGGGGAGATCTGCTCTCCGCACCGAAGGATCAGGTCACCCAAGGACCGGTCGACTATCTGGTGATGGACTATCTGGCCGAGGTGACCATGTCGATCATGCAGAAGCAGAAGCTGCGGAATCCCGACCTCGGCTATGCCCGCGATCTGGTCACAACGATCGACGAAATCCTGCCGACCCTTGCCGAGAAGAACATCAAAATGATCACCAACGGCGGCGGGGTGAATCTGGAGGCGTGTCGCGATGCGATTCTGGAGGTTGCCCGCAAGCACGGGATTCCGCTGAAGCTGGGAATCGTCACCGGCGACAACATCCTCGATGATATCGACGAATTGACGGCTGCCGGGGCGGAGTTGAAGAATATGGAATCGGGAGAGGAGCTGGGGCCGGTGCGGGGGAAACTTCTCTCGGCGAACGTCTATCTGGGGGCCGCACCGGTAGTGGAGGCCCTGCGGAGGGGAGCGCAGATCGTCATCACCGGACGAACGACCGATACGGGACTGACGCTGGCGCCGATGATTCACGAGTTCGGTTGGGAAATGAACGACTGGGACAAAATGGCGGCCGGGACGATTGCCGGTCATATCATCGAATGTGGCGCCCAGGCCAGCGGCGGGAACTATATGGGAGACTGGCGGGGCGTTCCCGATATGGCGAACGTCGGTTTCCCGATCATCGAGGCCTCACCGAGCGGCGAGTTCCGGGTGACCAAGCATGAGGGGACCGGGGGGCTGGTCTCGCGCGGGACGGTGGCCGAGCAATGTCTCTACGAGATCGGCGATCCGAAAGAGTACATCACACCCGACGTTATCGCCGACTTCACCACGATCAATCTGGAGGATGAAGGGAACGACCGGGTCCGGGTCTACGGGATCAAGGGACGGGAGAATACCCCCTTCTACAAGGTTTCGATGAGCTACTCCGACGGCTACTCGGCTTTTGCGACGCTCGGCTACGCCTGGCCGGAGGCGCTGGACAAGGCGAGGGCTGCCGACGGTATTCTGCGTCAGCGTCTGGCGAATCTCGGGCTGGAGTTCGAGGAAGTTCGGACCGAGTACATCGGCTACAATGCATGTCACGGACCCCTCTCCGAGACTGTGAATCCCGATCCGCAGGAAGTGATGCTCCGCGTAGGCGTTCGCGGACAGGATCGCGACGCGGTGGAGCGGTTCGGCAAGGAGATCGCCCCGCTGATTCTGACCGGTCCGCCGAACGTCACCGGCTTTGCCGGGGGGCGTCCCCGTCCCTCCGACGTCGTGGCCTACTGGCCGGCCCTGATCGAAAAGACGTTGATCGATCCGCGGATTCGGATTGAAGTGGTTGAGTAGAGTTCATAGAGAGGGGAGTTTATAGAGTTCATAGAGTAGGAGTTCAATCCGGACGAATATGTTCTTTCATAACTCTACGAACTCTCCACTCTATACACTCTATGAACTCCCAGCTCCATGAACTCTCCTCTCATATCGCCCTCTTCGGCGGCAACAACACATTCGCCAGGAGCAGTCCGGTGACGATGGCGATGCCGATGATGGCGACGTTGAAAGCCAGTTCGATGCCGGCGACCACGTCCTGTTCCATGAACGTCGTCAGGCTGCGGTAGCCGATGCTGCCGGGGACCAGAAGGATGAGGCCCGGGGCGATCAGGACCGCCGACGGGCGGCGGAAGAGTCGGGAGAGAAGATTTGCGCAGATTCCGAGCGTGATGGCTCCGATAAAGGCGCCGAGTTCCGGACCGAACTGTCCCGTACCGAGTCGGGCCACGACAAAGGCGATGAAGGCACCGCCGGCGATCAGCGGGAAATCGCGGGGACGTCCCTGCAGACCGATCATCACGGCCACCGGAAACAGAAGAACGGATATCCAGAGTGTTACGTCCGGAAGCGGGAGAGGAGCGGCCGTCGGGAACGTCTCGAAAAGCGTATCGGCCACCCGGTTGCCGAGGGCGGTGCCGAAGGCGATCCCCAGAAAGGCCATCACCGCCCCGGTCAGTCGGGCCGCCCCGGAGACGAGGTGGCCTGAGGCGATCTCGGTCATCGCCGTCGTCAGCCGCATACCGGGGATCAGCAGGATCAGTCCGGCAAGCGTCGCGACAAAGACCGAAAACGGGGAGAAGAAGTGGGCGGCAGCAACAGCAAGTGCAGCGGCGCACAGTGCGGCGACGATCTCGAAGACCCGCCTGCGGGCCTCCTGTCGGACGAAAAAAGGGCCGAGGATTCCGAGCAGTACGCCGATCGCTCCGGCCACAACAATCTCTCTCCATCCCCCTCCGAAGATCCTGGCTGCAATTGCCGTTCCCAGTCCGGAACCGATCAGCGAAATCCACCCGCCGTAGCGGTTCGGTTGTCCGGTGATCTCATCGAGTTGCTGTTTTGCCGTGTGAATGGTGACTTCCCGCAGGATGATCTTCTCGGCCAGCTCATCCAGCAGGCTCAGCTTCTCCAGGTTCACGTCTCCGGTCTCCCCCCGCATCATACTGGTCCGGTGGGCTTCCGGTCGACCGAACGAGGCGAAGATACTTGTCGGAAGGGCGAAGAACTCCCCCTGCAATCCGAGGCGTTCCATAATCATCGTCATCGTCTGTTCAAGCCGGTGGGCCGGGGTCCCGTATCGATGCAGGGCCAGCGCAAGCTGCAGGACAAAGACCTCGCGGGGATCGAAGTGCTCGGGCGGACCGGATATGATGTGGTAGTCGGTGTCGGGCATGGAAACGATGGTGCCGGTTTCGAAGACCGGAGTATCACGCGAATCGCTGACTGAACTTTTCGGCGGCAAAATACGGTTCCCCGGGGCGACTCCCTGCAACTGACTTTGTCATCCTGAAATTTTCTCAGACCTCTTCTGCATTTCTGACTTCCGTTTCGTTCAACTTTTCCGACCGGTCCGGACATCATGTCCGGTGGCGATGCGGACAGAGGGAAAAATCTGCGGTTTTGCGGAACGGCACGCCGATTGATAATCACTTCGGTAAACGGAGAGCTTCGGCTCGATCAACGTGAGTATTCCTTACCATAACATTCAATCAAATCCATTCAGGTGGAGGTACGATATGTCAATCGTCAAATTCAATCCGTTCAGCGATGCCGTCGGTTTTCAGCGCGAGATGAACCGTCTGTTCGATGATTTCTTCCCGGCCCGTCGTGAAGGAAACGGCAATACCGCTCTCTGGCATCCGACGGTCGATGTTCACGAGGATGAGCATAGCTATCTGATCGACGCGGAACTGCCCGGACTGAAGAAAGAGGACGTGAAGGTGAATTTCCAGGACGGCGTTCTCACAATTTCGGGGGAGAGGAAGTACGAAAACGAATCGAAGGAGAAGAACGCCCACCGCGTCGAGCGATTCTACGGCAAGTTCTCCCGGACATTCAACTTCCCTTCGACAATCAACGGTGACGGGATTTCCGCTTCGTACGATAACGGTGTATTGAAGATCACGGTACCGAAGGCTGAAGAGGTGAAGCCCCGGCAGATTGCCGTCAATTGAGCAAGCTCTGTGATATGATGGCTATCGCGATTCGATGACTATGATGTCTGCATAATGGTGAACAGGCGCATCCGCCGCAAGGCGGGTGCGTTTTTTTTGACCGGCGAAGAAGAAGGGGAGGTATCAGAGAGTGGGAAAGAATCGTCCCGTCTTCAGTCGATATCCGACATACTCCGGAAACCGGGCGACAAGCCTTCTCTCCTCATAGCGTGATTTTGCCACAAAGAAGAGGGTGATCAGAGCTGCTCCGGCGACGATGGCAATGCGGTCGGTTCCGGAAAGAGCGAGGGTCGTTCCACCCCAGATCATCAGCATGATGCCGCCGTAGATCGGATGCCGGACACGGGAATAGATACCGGAGGTAATCAAATGTCCGGTCTCTTTCGGCTCCGGCGTCGGCCTCAGGTTGGAGCCGAGACCGAATGTTCCGCTGAGCATCAGAATCAACCCGCAAACGACCGGCAGGATGCCGACGAAAAAGAGAGGATGGAGTCCGGAGATTGTTTCGACAGTCCGGTTCCGATCGAGCAGAAGAAGATATCCCCAGCCCCCGAGCAGCAGGAACTGGGTTGCGACCCAGAGAAGTCCGATGATGTTCGGAGCCGGTTGCATATCGGCGGAATGAAGTATGAAGCTCTCGGCTTACTCCTGCATCCAGAGCGTTCCGTATCGGTAGGCCGAGCCGCTTGTCGGTCCCTTCGGACCGATCACCAGCAGGTAATTCCGTCCCTCGCTCAGCTCCACTCCCGAAATCCGTGCCACCTCCTCGGTGGTTCCGGCAACCGTCACCGAAAATGTCTGGCGCCGGACTTCCTTGATAACCGTCGGTGAAGGCGTTCCGAAATCAATGGTTGTCTCGACCGGACCTTTGGAGGAATCCGAACGGATCTCCAGTCTTCCCTCTCCCGGCACGCCATTCAGAAAACGGATCGCGGCTTTTCCGGCCGGAACCGGTTCGGTCGGACGGGGGAAAGCGACAAGTTGCCGGTTCGATTCCCCTGTCAGTCCGACGGTATAGCCGGAGGTGGAGAGATCAAGCGTGGTTGCCGAAGTCCCCGTCCCGTTGATCGTTACCTGTTCGGCCGGAAGAATTCCGGGAAAGACATAGCTGTAAGCGACATCCGTAATGCGAATGGTTCCCAGCGATGTCGTCGCTTCGAATGAGACGGTTCCGTTCGGTACCATACTGAAGAAGTTGACCTGCCGTCCGATGCTCTGCAACGGTTCCAGCGAGGGGGTCCCGGCCGATTCTTTCAGGATGTAGAGAGAAGGCTTGTCGTTCTCTTCGAGAGTCAGCAGCGTATAATCTCCCTGTTCGAACCTGTAGAGTCCTCCCTGATAGAACGTCCCGTTCGACGTCTGTTCCAGAGCCACCGGATAGAGTCCGGCAGGGAGTTCACGATAGGGGGTGACGACTCCGATGCCCGGACTGCTGAACAGGCGGAATCCCGGCGTTATCCCCTCCGGCGCCCCGGCGCGAGCCGTTACCGACACGGTCTCGACATTCGTCAGGTTCACTCCCCGCACCCGGAAAGTTCCTGCCGAAGGAGAACCGCTCGGACGGTTCAGCGTGGCTGCGCGGATCCCTCCGATGTCGTTGTCGAAGACGATGATTGTTGCCTCTCCCCCTACTTCCACCAGAATCGGTGCGCGTGTGGTGTCGCCGCTCCGGGTCACGATAACCAGCGTATCTCCTCCGGCTTCGCTGCAGATTTCAACGGGGGTCGATGCGGAGAGGGAGAGGGGTTGTAGATCGGAAGCGATCGGCGTCCCCTGACCCATGAGTCCGGCGGAGATCGGTTCATCCCGCAAGCCGTTGAGAATGCGAAGGTTCGCACTGTTTCTCGTTTCCGGCGTCGTCTCCTGAAGCTGTCCCCCGGCCGGGTTCGGTGTATAGAGGGGGAGGGTATAGAACTTGACCATGCCGTTTTCCTGCCCCACAATCAGGGCAACGACCTCTCCCGGATTGATTGTCAATCTGGCCGAGGCCGATTCCGCTGTGCTGTCCCCTTCAAACAGATAGAAGGAGTGATCTCCTTGCGGCAGATCCTGCGATGATCCGAAGCCGGGACCGGCGACCGGAGGAAATATCTGTGCTCCGCTGCGACATCCCTGACGCAGCAGGAAGGAGCGGTCGGGAACGGCATTGATGAAGTAGACCCGACCAAGATCCTGATTTTCCAGATCGGCGCGTTCCGTGGAGGAGGAGGAGAGCGTGATCAGCCGTCTGGCGTCGGCGTTCCCGGTGACGAAGTAGGTATAGTGATGGAACGCCGATGCCGATGTCGGAAAGCGTGAGTCCGGGATTGTGTCGACGATGCCCGAACCGGCAATGGTGATCGGAAAGAGCTCACGATTGAAAAAAGGGGCGAACGAAGTCGAGGTTCCCGGGACCAGCTCTTTGACTGCACTGATCTCGTCGATGTTGAAATCGATATTCCCGTTCGAAAGGTTGACGATCCGGACCTGCACGCTGTCGGGCAGCGGAGGGTTCAGCAGTGCATCGTCTTCGGACATGTCGCAGCCGAAGATGCCGGCCGTCAGCGTCAGGAGTGAGAGGAGCAAAAGAGTTTTTTTTCCGGATATCATCTGTATAAATAGCTAATGCCGTCAAGTGCAAAAGGGAGCTTGCTTTTTTTCTTCCGTTGGAAGATCGGAGTGAAGCTATTGCGTCGGGGAGAATCTGGCAAGTCGGAATTCTTTCCACTCCTCTCTCTACCCCGGCAGAGTCACGCGAAGGGCGCAAAGAGCAACGACGCAAAGGGGAGGGGCGATTCCTGATCTCACTCCTTGCGTAACCGTGCGCCGAATGCTCCGTCGGTTCCGTGCCGATGGGGCCAGGTTCTGATGAAGCCTTCTTCGGTTACGACTCCTTTGCGCAGCGCCGAGTCGGGGACGAACGACCCCGCCGACTCGATGTGGAACTCCGGGTGCCGTTCCAGAAACCGGGCGACGATCATCTCGTTCTCTTCCGGTTCGGTTGTGCAGGTCGTATAGACGAGGGCTCCTCCCGGTTTGACGAGCGAGGCGGCATGGTCGATCAGTTGCGACTGCAATCCGGCAAGTCGTTCGATCTCCTTCTGTTCCCGCTTCCACTTGATCTCCGGCTTCCGTCGCAGCGTCCCGAGTCCGGAGCAGGGGGCCTCCAGCAGCACCACATCGGCCGGTTCGGTCTCATCCAGTTGCTTCAGCTTCACATCATATTTGTCGAGGGCGATAATCTCTCCTTTCCCCTCCATCATTTCGGCCATTGCCGTGGTCTTTCCGCCGGGTGCGGCGCAGAGATCGATCACCCGCATGCCGGGCTTCACGCCGCTCAGCAACGTCACAACTCCGGCCCCGTCATCCTGAGCGGTAACAAATCCCTCTCTGAAAACATCTGTTGAAGCCGGATCGGGGAGGTGACGGACGTGGAGATAGCCGGGAAGAATAACCGAGCGTTCAACCGATGCGCCGAGCGCAAGGAGTGTCCGTTTGACCTGTTCGACGGTTGTCTTCCGGACATCGACCCGGAGGGAAGTGACCGGGCGGATATTGTTTGCCCTGACCAGAGCGGTCGTTTCTTCGGGGCCAAGTCGGTCGATCCACCGGCGGACCATCCACTGCGGATGGGATTCCATCACCGAGAGATAGTGGACAATGTTTTCGTCGGGGTTCGGCCAGGTGATCGCGTCCATCTTCCGGATGATATTCCGCAGAATACCGTTGACGATGCCGGAGGACCGCTTCCCCTTCAGGCGCTTGACGATCTCGACCGATTCATTGACGGCGGCCGAGTGGGGGATACGATCCATGAAGAGGAGCTGATAGAGGGCTACCCGCAGGGCGTTCTTGACCGTGGGGATACATTTCTGGAACTCACCGTGATAAAATCCGGTCAGCACCCAGTCAAGCCGTTCCCGATGGCGCATCACTCCGCCGGTAAGTTCCCGCAGGAGCCGTCGGTCACGTGAGTCCATCGTCTCTGCGGCGTATGTATGGTCCAGAAGCTTGTCGATCCAGGAATCGCTCCTGTCGACCCGCGTCAGGATCTTCACGGCCAGTCCGCCGGCCTCGGTGGAGGCGGGCGACCTGGA
>CAMLOB010000090.1 GCA_946481475.1 uncultured Chlorobiota bacterium
GAAGAATCAGGTCCGGCATACTGGTTTGTGGTTAAATGGTTGATAGTTGAATGGTTGAGTAGTTGAGAGAGGGGGGAGGTTATTCTTCTTCGGGTGGGGTTTCCTGGGCTTCATCGATGAATTTTATCGACGGAATGTCGTTGATGATGCCGTGGTAGAACGGGTAGTGAAAGAGAGGGGTGAGGACGTCGGTGGCCTCCTCGCGGGAGAGGGAGAACTGGATGGAGCCGGAGAGATAGCGTTCGTAGATCAACTGCAATCCTTCGGCATCTTCACTCGTGGCGATCCGGTCCGGAAACGTCAGAACCATCTGATCCCGCGCCTGCAGCAACTCGTCGATCCTCTCCTGCGGCATGTGTCCGACCCGACCCCAGGCCAGCATGTAGGGGAGGGGGGCGTCGGTCAGGTCTTCCCATTCGTCTGAAAGGTCCAGAGCCATCTGGTAGTGGGGGAGCGAGCGGATCGCCTCGTCACCGCTGAGAACCGCTCCGTCGGCCGCCTCGAACATCACCTGTAGGTCGGCCTCTTCGGCCACCTCCACGAAGTCCGGTTCGATCCCGTGCTTCTCGATCAGAAGAATTCCCGCAAGAATCGTCGAGGCGCTCCCGAGCGAGCGGACGGCGATCGAGGAGAGGGATTCTCTCCCGGCCGGAAAGGCGATCCGGATCAGTCCGGCAATGCCGTGAGTGATGATGCCGAAATCGGGGACAAGAGCGTAGTCGGCAAGTCCCAGATGCCGTCCGTAATCCAGAGCCGGGGCGATGGCCGCATCGGCTTTCCCGGCGGCAAGTTCGGCTCCGGGATTGCTCACCGTCGCAGTTTCCCACCCCTTCTTCCGCAGTTCTTCGGCAATCGGTTCGGTCAGTAATTCCGATGTGTAGACAAGTCTCATGAATCCTGTAATGAAAACGGCTTCGACCCGAATGTCGAAGCCGCGGAAATTGTTGTCGAATGCTCCGGGAAAGTTTTCCCCCATCAGCGATGATCCGGGAGAAGGCCGGAGCGTTTGCTTCTATCCTTTGTACCGGCGCAGATACTCCAGTCGCTCCTGCAACTGCGCCACCGGAACCAGCAGTTTCTCCTTGCCGAAAATCGCGTCGTCGACGTTGTCGAAGACCAGTTCGTAATCCCGCGACATCACGATCGCCTCTTCCGGGCATGCCTCCTCGCAGTAGGCGCAGAAGATGCAGCGGAGCATGTTGATCTCGAACTTTTCCGGATAGCGTTCCTTCTCCTTCGGCGTCTCGGCCGCCTGCACCTCGATGGCGATTGCCGGGCAGACCCGCGAGCAGAGACCGCAGGCGACGCATCGCTCGCCGAATTCTTCCTCGACCAGAACCGGACGACCCCGGTAACTCGCCTCCGGATGGAATTTCTCCTCCGGATACTGGCGGGTGAAGCTCGGCTTCAGCATCTGCTTGAAGGTCAGGCCCAACCCCTTTGCAATCTCCGGGAGGTAGAGCTTCTCCCAGAAGCTCATTCGTTTTGCCGTGCGTTCCGAAACAGTGTGCGTTGCCATCTCTATCCGTGCTGAATGTATGATTGGTCCTGATGAAAATTCCCGGCTACCGACGAACGTTCCCCGAGACTGATTGCACTTTCCTCTATCCTTGTCCGGATTCGCCTCTTCGCCTCTACGAGCCGAACGTGTTGATTGCCGCCAGAACAAGTGCCGTCGCCACCGTGTTCCCGAGGGCGAGGGGGAACATCACTCTCCATCCGAGATTCATCAACTGGTCGTAGCGGAAACGTGGAATCGACCAGCGGACCCAGATGAAGAAGAAGACGAAGAAGACCGTCTTCAGCGAGAGCGTGCCGAACTGCAGCAGGGCCAGAGCCACCTTGTTGATCGTCTCTGTGCCCTGGAAAAAGGCAATGTCCTGAATCCACGGTGCATTGTAGCCGCCGAAGAAAAGCGTCGCCATGATGGCCGACATCATGATGACGTTGCCGTATTCACCCAAAAAGAAAAGACCGAACTTCAGTCCCGAATACTCGGTGTGAAATCCTCCCACAAGCTCCGGCTCCGCCTCGGCAAGGTCGAACGGCGCCCGGTTCGTCTCGGCGAAGGCGGCCACCAGAAAGATGATGAACCCGAGGGGCTGAACGAAGATGTTCCACTTCGGAATCACCCCCCACCAGTATCCGCTCTGCTGCGTGACGATGTCGGAGATGTTGGTCGATCCCATGATCAGCAGAAGGCCGATCAGCGAAAGACCCATTGCCAGTTCGTAGCTGATCATCTGTGCCGATGCCCGGAGACCTCCCATCAGGGAGTACTTGCTGTTTGATGACCATCCGGCCAGTGCGATTCCGTAGACGCCGACCGAGCCGAGCGCCAGCAGAAGGAGAAGCCCGACGTTCAGATCCGGCGCAATCATACCGTTGATGACCGTGCCGTCGATCGAGATCGGTGCAAAGAACGGCACCAGTGCCCAGACGGCGATGGCGATCGTGATCGTGATCAGCGGCGCCAGCCGGTGGAAGAACTTGTCGGCCTTCTCCGGCACGATGTCTTCCTTCAGCACCAGCTTCAGCACGTCGGCAAACGATTGCAGCGATCCCCGCCAGCCGACGCGGTTCGGTCCGACCCGATCCTGAATCCACGCCGAAACCTTCCGCTCAAGCAGAACGACGTAGGCGGCTCCGATCAGAAAGATGTGCAGGACGACAAGAACCTTGACGACCAGGATAATCCAGTACCAGAGAGTTTCGGACATGGTGCAGATTGAATGAAAAATTCAGAACTCGAAAATTCAAATGCTAAAGATTTCTGAGCTGTGCGTTTAGTGACTTCTTTGTGTTCGCCGCGGCGGATAGTGCTTTTCACCACAAAGTCACCAAGGGCACAAAGAAACCACCAAGGCGATCACTACGGAACGATGGCGACAACCGGCGAGACCGGGTCCTGCATGATCTGCGGACGGTACTCGTGGGGTCTGTAGACCCGGCCGTGCGGTTCCGGATTTTCCCCCTTGCCCAGCTTGATGCCCCGGAATGCGTCCAGCTTGTCGTAGGTCATTCCGGCGAACTGCGGGTTCTTCTTTGCCAGCTCCTCGAACAGATCCTCGGTCCACTTGTACTTCCACGTCGTCCCCATCAGACGGGCCAGCGCCTGCAACGCCTGCCAGGCCGGCTTGCAGTCGCGCTTTTCGCCGCGGGTCCACCTGTCGTTGTCGGCGCCGAACTTGTCCAGACGGGAGAGTTTCATCCCCATCCGGTGTTCGTTCTCCTTCGTGGCGATCACCGGATCGAAATGCTGCACCGTCTCGGTGACGTTCACCCAGGTCCCCTCGGATTCCGCCCATGTTGACGTGGCAAAGATCACGTCTGCCAGTTCGGTCAGCGGCGTGGTGTTCGAGGCGTGGACGATCAGCGCGTCCAGGCGCTCCAGCGCCTCCTCGATCCGGTCGGTGGTCGCGATATCCTGATCGAGAACGTAGAGTCCCTTGATCTTTCCGTGCTCGATTCCCTCGATCACCTTCTCAAGATTTTCATAATGCTCTATCCCCGCCCCCTCGGCTCCGAGGGAGTTCGGTGAGCGGTCGGCGACCCGAAGTTTATCGTCCGCAAAGTCGGGATCGATATGCCGGACATAACCGATGTGGTGCGAACCGACGACCTCGCGGGCGAACTTCGCAAAGGCGTAATTATCCTCACAGGTTGCGCGAGGGGAACCGATGAAGGCCACTTCAGACGGCTTCAGTCCTCGCAGCAGAGCCACCGCCTCGGCATAGGCTTCCTCCCAACTGACGCCGATCTGTCCGTCTCCCCGCTTGATCACCGGACCGCTGAACCGGTTCTCGTTGACCTTCGGATAGGTCTCCAGGCGTCCCGGATCACACATCCAGTATTCGTTCACTTTCATGTTGATCCGCGGGTCGATTCGCAGAATCTCGTTGTTCCGTGTGCCGACGTGCGTGTTGCATCCGCGGGCGCAACCGGGGCAGACCGATTCGTTGAAGGCCATATCCCAGACACGGGCTTTGAACCGGAAGTCGGTCGAGGTCAGCGCGCCGACCGGACAGATGTCGATCACGTTCATCGAATAGGGACTGTCGAACTCCGTACCGGGGAAGGTCTCGATCGTGACGTGGTCTCCGCGTTGCACAAACGTCAGCACCGGCTGCTCGGCGATCTCGTCGGCGAACCGGATGCAGCGGGAACAGGAGATACAACGTTCACCGTCGAAGAGGACTTCGGGTCCGAACGGCACCCGTTTCTCCTTCCGGTTCTTCATCTCCTCGAACCGGCTCTCACCGCGACCGTGCAGGAAGGCGTAGTCCTGAAGTTTGCACTGCCCGGCCTCGTCGCAGATCGGACAGTCGAGCGGATGGTTGATCAGGAGAAACTCCATGATCGCCTCCCGTCCCTTCACCGCCCGTTCGCTCTGCGTGTGGACCACCTGTCCCTCGGCGGCCATGGTTGCGCAGGAGATCTGCAGTTTCGGCATCCCCTCCACCTCAACGAAGCACATACGGCAGTTTCCGGAGACGGAAAGGGCCGGATGCCAGCAGAAGTGAGGGACGTCGATGTCATTGTCGAGGCAGACCTCGATGATCGACTTCCCTTGTGCGAAGTCGTACTGATTACCGTCTATCGTGATCGTCGGCATAGCCTGAGTGGAATTGTTCGCGTCGCGACCTGAAGCGGTGCGGCCACACCGCCTGTTGATTCGAAATTTAATCGGGGCAAAGCTACAACGAAGCGGGAGATTACGGAAACCGTCAGGCGCAAAGAGCTGTTTCGTTTTTCACCTATTTCGACTTCTTTCTCTTCACTTTCGGGCGTAATAACCTGGTCTTGTCGGTTGACTCCGTCGGGGCAATCTCTTCATCCTTCTTCTCATCCGGGGTTGTCGTCTGCTCCCTCCGGGGGGGGCTTCCCGGAGCCGGAGGACCAATCGGCACGAACACATCCTCTTCGATTTCCATTTCGCTCTCAGCCGACTTCCTGATATTCCCTTTGTAGAACCACCAGTCGGGGGCGACCGGTCGGAGGAGGAACAGACCATCCTTCGTGAACCGGAGGGGGAAAACCGAATCGGCGTTGTGGAGAAAGCCCATCGAGACGTTCCCGACCGACCCGACTTCAAAGAGAGGCATCGAGCCGTTTTTTGTCCGGTATCGAACGATATTCGAGATGCCGTTGGAGAAGAGGCGGCGCAGAGCCGAGCGGTTCAGTCGGAAAATGAACTGTTCGGTTGCCGAGAGATCATCATCGAGCGGATCGTATTCGCCGACCGAATCGTTGAAGACGCGGTACAGATCGATTTCCTCCCACACCTGTGAGCGGAGCAACTGATCCACCAGTCTTTCCGCATCTTCCTTCAACCGGCCGAAACGTTTCAGTTGATCCTTTTCTGAGAGAAGAAGGGAAGTCAGTTGGGAACGCCTGGTCACATAGCCGGGGTCGGCCGTGTCCAGCGAGGCGATCCGGTTGCCGATCGCCGTCCGGTCGGCCGATGTCGGAAACTGTCGCCACGACTCGATCCGCCATATCGAATCGTGTTCGCAGAAAAACGTCAGGTGATCGTATTTCCCTCCGATGTAGGTGGTGACGGTCAGGGCGGACCGGCGTATCGTGTCGGTCCGTGGCGGGATCTCTTTCTCTTTATCCCCGGCCACATACCGGTAGCGTTCCGGCAGCGTGATGATCGAATCGATATAGACATCGATATAGGTCGCCCATCTCCCCTTGATCGTCTCCGGATCGATCCCGGCCGCCTCGCCGGTCAGTCGTACCGGAATGAACTCCTCGCGATCGACCGATTGCTGCGAAGAGCCGGTCTCCTGAATAAATGTCTTCACGAGTTGCCAGGCGGGAACTTCGGCAGGGAGTTCCTGTGAACGGAGATCGAGCGTCGGCAGCGCGCCGGGAATCAGAAGACAGAGTACGTGAAAAAAAGTCCGCATAGTGATCCAACACATCGGCCGCAAGATACGATCCTGCCGTCGTTTTCCTAACTTTGGCTCTCTTGTCCGACCTGAACAGAGGCAGCATATAATACCATGACAAATCGACAACCGACCCGCTCGGGCAATCCTTTGCTTCGCCTGGCGACCAACACCCTCTTCGGAGTTGCGGCCGGTGCGCTTGTGTGGTCGCTGACGTTTGTCGTAGCGACCCACCGATCCGGTGCGGGGGAGGGGGCTTCCATCGAGGGGCTTGTATCAATGTTCCTCTTTCTGGCACCGATTGCCGCGATGTTTTCCCTCCCGGCGGTTCTGATGCTGAACCTGATCGGAGACTACGTCGACAGGAGAGTCCCTTTCCTCTCAAGTCGGGGAGTCGGTTTTGTTGTGATGCTGGGAGTGGTCGGCCTTGCTCTCGCCGTCGGCGAGGGGTTTATCGTCACCCGGATCTTTACGGCAAATGAGGGGGTCGGCGACCGGGGAGCCGTTCTGACCCGCAGCATCCTTTTTGCCGCTGCGACCGGAGGGATGGTGGCCGGGATAACCGTTGCGTTCAGAATCGGAGGAAAGAAGGGGTGAGCACATTCAGTCTCGTCATCCCGGCCGCCGGAGTCGGGAAGCGGAGCGGTCTGGAGCGACCGAAGCAGTATGTGGAGATTGCCGGGGAGCCGATGCTCCGCCGGACGATCCGGGCCTTCGCCGTGATGGAGGGGTGTCGGGAGATCATCGTGGCGATCAATCCTGAATGGCGGCAGGAAGCCGAAGCCTGTGCCGAGGGGTTGGCGAACGTCCGGTTTGTCGACGGGGGAGAGGAGCGGCAGGATTCGATCAGAAACGGTCTGTCGGCGCTGAGGGAAGATGTCGATGTCGTTTTAGTTCATGATGCCGCCCGCCCTCTGGTCTCCGCCGGATTGATCGACCGGGTTGTGGAGAAAGCCCGGGAGTGCGGAGCGGCCATACCGGCAATGCCTGTCGCCGAGACGGTGAAGCGGGTGCGGGGAGGAAAAATCCTTGAAACCGTGCCGCGAGAAGAACTGATGACCGCCCAGACTCCGCAGGGCTTTCGTCCCGACCTTCTCAATCGTGCCTATGCCCGTGCCGCCGAAACCGGCCTGCTCGGCACGGATGACGCTTCGCTTGTCGAGGCTCTGGGTGAAACGGTTGCCGTGGTTCCGGGTGATCCGGCCAACATCAAGGTGACCTGGCCGGAGGATTTCAGGCGGGTGGAGCGGGAGGTGTGAGGGGGGAGTTTTGAGCAATGAGGAGTCAGCTGTGAGCTATGAGCAATCAGCTATGAGCGATGGGCAGTCAGCAGTGAGCAATCAATCAGCTATGAGCAATGAGGAGTCAGCTTTGAGTTATGCGTTGTCGGCTTTGCGACTTTGTGCTTTGTGTGATTTCCGTTAGAGTGAGCAGGGAGCAATCAGCTATGAGCCTTGATCCGTCAGCTACGAGACGCAAGTCCGCTCATATCTTTCCCACGCTCCCCTTGTACTCCGTCCCCCTCGATCCTCCCAACAAAAAACGCACCGGAAGATCAACTCCTCCGATGCGTCTTTCCAAACTTCGTTCTCTCTTCTCTTACTGCTCGAACAGATTTGCCAGATCATTCGAGATCGTCACGCCCGGCGTGTCGTCTTCCACCTCGATTCGTCCCATCTCCGTTCCGTCCTTCAGCAGCAGGAAGGTCGGAGCGACGTCGATCTGATAGGTCTCCTTGATCTCATCGATTCCGTTCAGCGGGCTGTCGGTCAGCCAGAGCTGGATATTTTCTCTCGGGAAACCGGCCTCGTCCAGCGTCTTCATCACGCGGGGCATCTCCCGCTGGGTGTGCTGGCAACCGCAGTTCGGTTTCAGGACCATCACCATCTCGTAGTTCCCCTCTCCCGCATTCAGTCGGGTTTCGATGCGGTTGACTGCGTTGCCAAACGTCTGCATGTCTTCGCTTGCCGGGTAGGCGGCATATCCCGGTTGGTACCAGGCCATGTAGGCGGTGTTCTTGAAGAAATCTTCAAACGTCGTCTCTCCCAGATTTACCGTGGGATCGGTCGGATTGCTGGTGCAGGCGCCGATCAGCAGCGGAAGCACGAAGATTGCAGCGGTCGAAAAGCGAAACATATGCATTGCTGTTCCTTCGATTGGTGTATGAAAGATCGTTGTTCAGACAAATATTTTCGGATACGGGTGTCGGGTGACCTTGACGACCGGTCGATCCGACTTCAGAATGACCCCCGGGAAGGAGAATCTGTTACACCCTCGCCGTTTTCAAGTGAGGGACGTCTTCCCCAGAGGAGTTTGGCCCGAAGGACATCAAAATAGGTATGGGAGGTCCTTTTTACAAGGCGGAGGGTATGACGGTGACGGGAGATCGTGATTTTTACGGGGAGTTCCAGATAGTGATGATTCTGCCCGTCGGCAATGATGTGGATCGATTCGTCGACCCTTCCGTAGCGGATCGGTGTGATCTCGATCAACGCCGTGTCGGGGACGATCACCGGGCGTGCGGTCAGCATGTGGGGGGCGATCGGGGCCAGGAGCGTTACCTCGGAGCCGGGGACGACCACCGGCCCGCCGACCGACAGAGCGTAGGCGGTCGAGCCTGTCGGCGTGGCGATAATCAGTCCGTCGGCCGTATACCTGCCCAGAAAATCGTTGTTGACGGTCACATCCAGATTCACCATCAGCCGTGTTTCCCGCTTGTCGAGCACGATGTCGTTCAGTCCGACCAGCGGTTCCTTCCCGCTCTCCTCCGGAAATGTCGCCTGAAGGAGCGTCCGCTCGACGATCCTGCACGTTCCGCCGACAAACTCGTCGATCGTCTCATCGATCGCGTCAACCGAAAACTCCGCAAGAAAACCGAGGTTGCCGAGGTTGAAACCGATCAGCGGCGCCTGCGATCCGGCCAGCATCCTCCCGGCCGAGAGCATCGTTCCGTCTCCGCCGAAGGCGATCACCGCATCACACACATCCCGCATCTCTTCACGCGGAACAAATTCTCCCGCATCCTTCAGTTCCGGAAGTCCGCGTAATCTTTCCTGCAAAAGCCAACCGAATCCCCGCCGCCGCAACGCGTCGATAAGTTTCAGAACCGCCGGAGCGGTCTCCCCCTTGTTGATATTGCCGATGATGCCGAACTGCATGGACATAGAGACTGACTGATGTTGATCGAACGGACCGGATCAGGGGGCAAAGATCGCATACTGGAACGTCAGATCGAGGCTGTCGCCCGGGTGGACCTCGATCCGTTCCGGGGAGGGGGCCGATGTCGGAGCGTCTTCTCCTCCCATTTCCGGAGGGAGAAGGACGTAGGAGCCGGCAGGGAGAGCCAGACGGAACTTTCCTTCCGCATCGGTAACCGGTCTTGCGATGATCTTTCCGTCGCCGTTCATCACCTGCAGTTCAAGCCCTCGCATCATGGTCACCGTCTTGTTCGGTCCGTCCGGATTGTATGCACCGTGATGGAGCACTTGTGTGACGGTGCCGGTGACGACTCCCTGCGATGCGAGTGCGGCCTTGTCCGAAGAACCGCAACCGGTCTGAAGAAGTCCGAATGCCGTCACAATCAGAGATAGTGAAATGCTGTGGTGGAAACTCATGGTCATTCTCCCGGATTGTTTGATGCTCTCTGTGCCTCATCAAGCGAAGTCGTCGGAGCCTTGCATGTGAAATCTTCGCAGACATAGGCGACCGATTTTCCGTCGACCGGTCCCATACCGGCCAGCGAGGGGAGGAGGCGGTCGTGGATCCGGTCGGCGGTTTCAACCGGAGAAGTTACGACAACCGATGTGTAGGGGAGAAATTTCCTCCGGACCTGTCCGATCAGTCGCTCTCTCCCTTCCGGGTCGGATCCCGATGCGGCGATCACGATTGTTCCCGAAGGTCTGGTCAGGGCCAGAGCCGCCGAGACCATCATCGGCATAATGTCCGGATAGTCGGCGATCCGCTGCGTGAAGAGCCGGATCGTCCGCTCCGCCCACTCGCGATACTCCCTGTTGTCGAACAGACGACCGAGCCGCAGCAGATTCATCGCCGTCACGGAATTCCCCGAAGGCTCCGCCCCGTCATGGTCACTTTTCGTTCTGACCGGAAGGTTCGGATCGTTCCCCTCGGCCGTCATGAAAAAACCTCCACCGTTTCTGTCGGCAAAGCGTTCCAGGGTTTCGCGGACCAGACGATCTCCCTGGCGAAGGCGGCGTTCGTCGAACGTTGCCTCGTAGAGATCGAGCAGTCCCTGCGCCAGAAAAGCGTAGTCGTCCAGGTAGCCGGGGAACTTCACCTCTCCGTCGGCCATCCGTCGCATCAGCAGGCCGTCGACGGTCAGGCGCTCAAGAATCGCATCTGCCGCCCGTTCGGCGTCCTCCAGCATCGTCCGGTCGCCGAGCGCTCCTCCGGCCTTTGCCAGTCCGGAGATCGCCAGCCCGTTCCAGGCGGTAAGGATCTTCCGGTCCAGCGACGGACGAACCCGCTCGGCTCTGATCTCACAGAGTTTCGCTTTTGCCGAGGCGATCAGTCCTTCAACCTGCGAAGCCGACATGCCGAGCCGTTCGGTCAGTTCGCGGATCGATCCGGTTGTGTGGAGCACGTTCTTCCCGTGTTCGAAGTTCCCCTCTCCGGTAATACCGTAGCGATACCTGATCGCCCGGTATTCCTCCTCATCCAGAGCCGAGCGAAGTTCCGCATC
>CAMLOB010000091.1 GCA_946481475.1 uncultured Chlorobiota bacterium
CTGCGAACGGAACGTCTCCGCACAGTGTGATCAAGGAATTTTCATGAACAGATACCAATTCACAAGTCCGTATCAACGCCCGCAGTTCTTTCCGCCGGTGATCAAGTGGTTGCTGATTCTCAATGTCGGGATCTTTCTTATCGGCATGTTGAAAATCGGGACCTACGCTGATGGGAGCCCGATGCTTCTGGATCATCTCTTCCTCCAGCACGGTGCCCTCTGGCCTCTCAACTCCGAGTACTTTCGACCCTGGCAGTATATCACCACCATGTTTTTGCATGGCGGGTTCCTCCACGTCGGCCTTAACATGTTTATCCTCTGGATGTTCGGTATGGAGATCGAAAATTTGTGGGGATCGAAACGTTTTCTGGTCTACTATCTTCTTAGTGGTATCGGTGCCAGTATCCTCCATTCCCTGATGACAATGTCCGATGCCGTCCAGGCCCCGGCCGTCGGCGCCTCGGGAGCAATTTTTGGGGTGATGATCGCCTTCGGGATGATCTTTCCGGATCGTATCGTCTTCGTCGGCTTCTTTCTTCCCTTGCGTGCAAAGTTTGCAGTGCTCCTTTTCATCGCCATCGATCTGTACGCCGGGATCGCGAACGTCCCCGGAGACAAGATTGCTCACTTTGCCCATCTGGGAGGAGCATTGACCGGATTTATTCTGATGAAGACCGGATTGCATACAATCATCGCGAACAAACTGTCGGGAAGAAAAACGGGAGGGAACCTCCCCCATACTCCCCCTCCCCGTTCGACACCATTCTCCCGGGCCGATCAGCGTCAGTCGGCGAAGATCATCGACGCCCGGTTCCGCGACGTGGCCGAACACAAACCGCGGAACGCTCCGGTCTCGATGGATTTCGGAGAGGATCAGGAGCGGATCGATCTTATTCTCGACAAGATTTCTCAACACGGCTACCAGAGTCTGACCGAAGAGGAACGGGAGTTGCTGGTGAAGGCGAGCAGAACGATGAACGGGTGAGGATCAATGCAGAGTGCAAAGGGAAAAATTCAAAAAGATGGAGGGAGATCGGAGGAGAATGAACTGTTCGTTTTCATTCCCGTCGATCCGATTGTCCATCGGAAGCCGCATCGACCGGGCTTTGCCTGCAGACACATTATCATCCTTTTTTAAAGCTTCCACGACGAATGAATGGTTACCTTTGAATGCCGGTTCCGATACCTCCCTCCCCTTTTTGAATGTTGAATTTTCCATTTTGAATGACCATGAACCTTGATGTTCTCAACACAAACGGCGCCAACGGCTCTTCGTCGGCCGACGCTGAAACTTCCCGTCCGATGGTCGTCGCCCCGTTCAGGAGGCGGAAGACCCGTCGGGTGATGATCGGGAATATCCCGGTGGGGGGGGACGCACCGGTATCGGTGCAGACGATGACCAAGACGAAGACGGCCGATGTGGAGGCGACGGTTGCGCAGATCAAACGGTGCGAGGAGGCGGGGGTGGACATCGTCCGGGTGACCGTCAACGACAAACATGCGGCCGAGGCCATCGGAGAGATCGTCAAGGGGGTCAACGTCCCGATCGTCAGCGACATCCACTTCAACCACGTCTTCGCCCTGAAGGCAATCGAGTCGGGCGTGGCGAAGGTCCGGATCAACCCGGGAAACATCGGCAAGGTGGAACGGATTCGGGAGGTGCTGGAGGCGGCAAAGGATAAAGGAGTACCGATCCGCATCGGCGTCAACTCCGGATCGCTTGAGAAAGACATCCTGGAAAAGCACGGCTACCCGACCGCCGAGGCCCTGTTCGAGAGTGCGATGCGCCACGCCGAGATCTGCGAGAACGCCGACTTCCAGGATGTGATCATCTCCGTGAAGTCGACCGACGTCCGACTGATGATCGAGGCCTACCGGCTGATCGCCGCGCGGACCGACTATCCGCTCCATCTGGGAGTGACCGAGGCGGGGACGCCCCGGGTCGGGACGATCAAATCGGCGGTCGGCATCGGCTCGCTCCTCTCGGAGGGAATCGGCGACACGATCCGCGTCTCGCTGACCGATGAGCCGGAGAAAGAAGTGGAGGTCGGCAAGGAGATCCTCCGTTCGCTCGGTCTGGCCTCACGCAGCGTCGAGATCATCGCCTGCCCGACGTGCGGCCGACTGGAGATCGATCTCTTCAAGGTCACGCGCCAGCTTGAGGATGCGCTGAAGGGCTACAAGAAGCCTGTGAAGATCGCTCTGCTCGGCTGCGTGGTCAACGGACCGGGAGAGGCATCCGAAGCCGACATCGGCATCGCCGCCGGGAAAGGGATCGGCATTCTCTACCGCAAGGGAGAAGTGGTGCGGCGGATCAAGGAGGAGGAGATCGTGCAGACGATCATCGAGGAGGTGGAGAACTTCCAGCCGGAGGAATCGGCCCACCCGACGCACTGAGAGAAGCCCGACACAATCACCCTTCAGCATCAATGCTCCGCCCCTCGGTATTCCATCGAGGGGCGGTTTCCGTTACCCCCGTTCGCTTCTGTGCTTATCCTGCCGACCCTGCAAACCTCCCGACTCTGTAGTCTTTTCCCTCTCGGTCATCCGGCAGAAGATGCCCCCCCGGACTGATCTTTCCGGCATCGAACGCATGTATTGGGCAACGCCCGCATGATCTTCACCGTTGCCGACGATCAGGGCCCCCTGTCTCTCATCAGTCGGAAACGATCGAACGAACCCACCTTTTGCCGGTGGCCGCACCGGCAAAAAAGGATAACGTCTTCCCCCCTGCTGATCGGATACACGGCCCCGAAGTATGACCTGCGTCATTGTTCCCCACCTCGATCTCCCATAGCTTTGGACCAGTCGGCATTTCATACCGGACCGGCCGACGACACGGCACAGCAAACAATTTTCTGAAACACCTGCTGGAACGGAACATGGAATATTGCATTCCCTTCAACCGGATCACCCTCGCCTCACAACCCGCAGTGGGAGGAAAAAATGCCTCGCTGGGGGAAATGATCCGCCATCTCGCTCCGAAGGATATTCATATACCGGACGGTTTTGCCGTTACCGTGGATGCCTACTGGAAGTTGGTGGAAAGCAACGGCATTGCCGACACTATGGCGATCCTGTTGTCCGACCTGGACAGACAGGATTATTCCAATCTCCGCGAAATCAGCCGGAACATATGCCGGCTGGTTCTGGATGCAACGATGCCGGAGGATGTTCGCGATGCCGTTGTGGAGGCGTATCGGAAGCTGGCGACGGAACTCGGCCGGACCCCGGAGTTGGCCGTCCGCAGCAGTGCAACCGCCGAGGATCTGCCGACCGCCAGTTTTGCCGGACAGCAGGCAAGCTATCTGAACATCGTCGGCGAGGAGGAATTGCTGGAGGCTTGCCATAACTGTTATGCCTCCCTGTTTACGGAACGGGCAATAAAGTATCGGGAAGATCAGGGATTCGATCACATGAAGGTTGCCCTCTCGATCGGCATACAGTTGATGGTCCGTGCCGACCGTGCCTGTTCAGGCGTTGCATTTACCATCGACCCCGAAACAGGTTTCGACAAGGTCATTGTCATTTCAGGAGCGTGGGGACTGGGTGAGAACGTGGTTCAGGGGAGCGTGAACCCGGACGAGTTTATCCTCTACAAGCCTAACGTGGAGACGGGTCGCAGAGCCGTTCTTTCGAAAAGACTCGGCAGCAAGGAAAAGAAGATGATCTATGCCGCCGGCACGGGTACGGAGGCAGCAGGTGGAACACTGAACGTTGAAACGACCGAAGAAGAGCAGGCAGGCTTTGTCCTTTCGGACGAGGAAATCGCAAAGCTCGGAACGTGGTGTCTGCTGATCGAGGAGCACTACGGTCGCCCGATGGATATCGAGTGGGCAAAGGACGGTCTCTCCGGCGAAATGTACATCGTGCAGGCTCGACCGGAGACGGTTCACTCGGTCAGGGATCCCCGCATCGTTCACACATACGAACTCACCGAACAAGGGAAACTTCTGACCGAGGGAATTGCAATCGGGAGCAAAATCGCCTCCGGAAAAGTTCGCATCCTCGGCTCGCCGGCGGAGGCCGACAAACTGCAGAAAGGAGAAGTTCTGGTCACCGACATCACCAACCCCGACTGGGATCCGATCATGAAGAAGGCGGCCGCCATCATCACGAACAAGGGAGGACGGACCAGTCACTCGGCCATCGTGGCGCGCGAGATGGGTATCGTTGCGGTTGTCGGCACCGGCAATGCAACGGAAGTCATAACCGACGGAGAGCAGGTAACGGTATCGTGCGCCGAAGGGAAACGGGGTAAAGTCTACGACGGCGAGCTCCCCTGGAACGAACACGCCATAGACACACGGAACGTAGATCTTCCCGAAACGGCGGTGATGTTCATCCTGGGCGACCCTGAAAAAGCGTTTCAGACCTCCTTCCTTCCCAACAACGGCGTAGGCCTGACGCGCCTGGAGTTCATCATCAACAATTCGATCCGGGTACATCCCATGGCACTCGTCAGATTCGATGAACTGGAGAATGAAGAGGACAGGAAACTGATAGAAAAGCTCACGGCAAACCATTCGGACAAGGAGAGCTATTTCGTCGATCTTCTCTCGCAGGCCGTCGGCACGATCGCAGCGGCATTCTATCCGAAGGATGTCATTGTCCGGATGAGCGACTTCAAGACCAACGAGTATGCCAATCTGATCGGCGGACGGCAGTTCGAACCGCATGAGGAGAACCCGATGCTCGGTTTCCGGGGGGCCTCCCGCTACTACAGCGATCTCTACAGAGAGGGCTTCAGGCTCGAGTGCGAAGCCATGAAGGTGGTCCGCAATGAGATGGGATTCACCAATGTAAAGTTGATGATCCCCTTCTGTCGCACCGTCGCGGAAGGTCGGCGTGTCGTCGGTTTGATGGCAGAGTACGGTCTTGCAAGAGGAGTCGACGGACTGGAAATCTACATGATGGTGGAAATTCCGTCCAACGTGATTCTGGCCGAACAGTTTGCCGAAATCTTCGACGGGTTTTCCATCGGTTCCAACGACCTGACGCAACTGACGCTGGGACTCGACCGGGACAGCCGTTACATCAGCTATCTGTTCAGCGAACATGACGAGGCGGTGCGGACTCTTATCAGCCAGGTAATTGCGGTGGCCCGCAGGACCGGGACCGGAATCGGTCTGTGCGGACAGGCACCAAGTGATTCGCCGGAGTTCGCACAGTTCCTCGTCGGCGAGGGAATCGACAGCATCTCGTTCAATCCGGACTCGTTGCTGCAGGGGATCGAGAACATTCACGCAGCAGAGTTGAAAAAACGGGAAGCCGCGGCAACCGTTCACCAACAGCATATTTCATAGAACACAACACAACACAACACCATACATCCGAAGATCATGAACAAACGATTCGAGAACAAGACAGTTATCGTCACAGGGGCATCCATGGGCATCGGCAGAGCCGTGGCACTGGCATTCGGTCGCGAAGGGGCCGGTGTGGTCGTTGCCGATGTAGCCGGGGAAGAGGGACGGAAAACCGCAGATGAGATACGGGCCGACGGCGGCAATGCGATCTTCGCTCATTGCGACATCAGCAATCCGGAAGATGTCCGGACTATGGTGGAAACGACTGTGGAGACGTTCGGTCGACTTGACCATGCCTGCAACAATGCCGGCATTGAAGGTGATCAGGCATCCTCCACCGCCGACTGTACGCTTGAGAACTGGGATCGCGTCGTCAACACGAACCTGAGAGGGACGTGGCTCTGCATGAAGTACGAAATACCGAAGATCCTCGAGGCCGGCGGAGGGTCTATCGTCAACATCGCCTCGATTGCAGGACTGGTCGGCTTTCCCGGCATCCCGGCCTACACGGCAAGCAAGCACGGGATCGTCGGGCTGACGAAAAATGCGGCACTCGAATATGCACAGCAGAATATCCGGGTCAATGCCGTCTGCCCGGGGGGGATCCGGACTCCGATGCTCGAACGCTTTGCCCGCGGGAACGAGGCGGCCATGCAGCAGTTGAACTCGATGCACCCGATAGGACGTGCGGGAAATCCGGAAGAGATCGCACACGTAGTGCTCTGGCTCTGCTCGGACGAGGCCTCGTTCGTCACCGGAGAAGCCGTAGCGGTCGACGGCGGGTACGTGGCTCAGTAGTCCGGTACCGGACATCATTCTTCGGATATCGGTTCTCTCACATGGATTACATGCTGCATCGCAGCCCGGCACATCATACCGATGTGCCGGGCTGTCGATGAGGAGGCACACGATAGACAGAATATGTTCGGAAAGAGACTCTTCCGAAGGCAGAGCCGAGGTTCGTCCGGGTCGCTTTCCCCTACCAGACCTGAAAACTTCCCGACTCCACCACGTTCCCCTTTTCAGTCATCCGATAGAGATAGACGCCCGGCCTCAGAATGCCGAGATCGATCTTCTCACCCGGTGCCGAGAGTTTATATTCCGCAACAATCTTTCCAACCGGATCGACGATGACGAGTGAGTGTCCGCTCAGAGCCTCTCTCCCCCGATCGACGATCAGCATCCGTCGTTCTCCACTCCGGGAAGTTACCGGAAGGACATGCCGATGCGATCCGGAAGCTTCCCCGGAAGAAACGGTGGAGATATTGCTTTCATATTTCAATACCACCCCCTCGGTGCCGACGGCGTAGGCGACGGAAGGACCGGTATAGAGAACCCACGTCAGAAGCTGTGCGGTGTTCGTTACCGTGTCGTGCCAGGTCTTGCCGCCGTCATCGGTCCGGACGATCGCCCCCTCCGTCCCGACCGAAAACCCGTGATCGGCGTCGATAAAGTCGAGCGAAACCAGCGTGAACAGGGAGGACGTAAAGATCCGTTCCCAGCTCTCCCCCGCATCGGTTGTTTTGTAGATATCGCCGCTGAACTCGAATGTTTCCGGATCCACTCCGGTCAGCACGCTGTAGCCGGTCGACTCATCGAGGAAGTCGATACCGTTGATGAGGGAGAATTCACCGAAGTCCTCCATCAGTTCCCATGAAGCGGTGGATTGAGAAGCATCGGCATTGCGGCAACGGTAGATTCTGTTATCGATCCCTCCGATCTCTCCGGCAGCCAGAAAGAGTGTGGCGGACGTTACCAGATCGAGCCGCGAGACGTGCATCCCCTCTTCTTCCATCAGTATCCGATAGCTCTCTCCTCCGTTATCAGTTCGCACGACATAGCCCTGACCGGTCTCCGGATCTCCGCCACCGATCACGCCGACCGAAGCGCTGACGAAATCCAAAGCGTTGAAACTTCCGACCAGCTCATCGAATGTCCGGGAGGACCAGTTGTCGCCGGCATCGGAGGTTGAAAGGATGACCGGACAGTTACACGAGAGCTCCCGTCCGGCAACGATTCCGTTGTTTCGATCCGAAAAGTAGATGGCATTCAGCTCCACGTCAGAAAACCGTTCGATTCCCCATGTCTGCCCGCCGTCAACCGTCCGGGCCAGTTGTGCCTGTACGCTTCCATTATCGTACTCGGTCCATCCGACCGTATATCCCTCATCGGGGCTGAGAAAAGAGGCCGAGCGATAATGAGTCGGAGTTCCGACCGGATCAACCGCTATCCACCTCCCTTGAGCGTGAAGTGTGTATCCGATCGATAAAACAAACGCCGCAACGGCGATGGCGGTATACTTTTTCATAGAGTCGTGTATTTGATGTGATGTTTCAGCCGTGATATTACAACGATCGATCCCCTTGACGTGAAAGGAGAATCATCCTCTCACGCCTCACGGTTGATCACCCCCGGCTGCAAGAAAAATCACGTACAGGATTGCCGGCTGCAAACAGAAATTCCGGCAACTTGTAGAAGTTCAAGACACTTCTGCCGGAATGCGGAAGGGACAGACAGTAATCGGAAGCAATGGCATATTCGGACGATCTCTATCAACTGGTCAGGTCGATGACGAAAGGGGAGAAGCGTCGCTTCAGACTCTTTGCAACCCGCTACAGGCAGGAAAAGATCTACCTGCGGCTGTTCGACGAGCTGAATCGTCAGAAAGAGTACGACGAGGAGGGTCTGCGGGAAAAGTTTCGGGAGGAGGCGGGAATCACACAGTTCCACGTCGTAAAGAACTACCTCTACAGGATGATTATGAAATCCCTCCACACGTTCGAACAAAGGAGTTCGCCGCAAGCGAAGGTAGAAGACCTGATTACGGACATTCGCCTTCTCTACGAACGGGGACTCTTCAAACAGGCCTGGAAAGTATGGCGACAGGCAAGCGGAGCGGCCGCCCCTTGCGACGACCCTCATCTGCATCTGACATTGACGGAGTGGCGATATCGACTTTCGGGAAAAACATCGACCTCGCTTGAACATCCGGACGAGATCCACAACGCCCGCATCGATGCGCTCGGCAGCCTGGAAAAACGGTATCGGTATCAGTATTTGAACGAACGAATGGGGAACATCTGTACAAGTTCACCCCGACGCTCGGCAGAGCAGGAGACCGAGCTTGCCTCACTTATGGGCGATCCTCTGTTGGCCTCCCCCCCTTCGGATTCCTCCTGGCGGAATCGGAACATCTATTACTGGTCCCGGGCAACCTATCATCGTGCGACCGGCCTGCCCCGACAGAGTCTGGCAATGATGCTGGAATCGAAGAGACTGTACGATCAGGTTCCCGAGAGGAAGCGTATCTACTGTTCGGAGTACGTGATGGTGATGGGAAATCTGCTGACGCTGGCCAGAATACTGGAAGACTATGACCTGTATGAGAGGCTGCTGGAGGAACTGAAGAGCATACCACGAACGGAATTCAACAAGGACACGGTCCCGGCAACCCGATTACGTTCTTTTTACTGCGAGACGCTCTATCTGGCGACGCTCGACCTGGAAACGGTGCGTGGGAATTTCGATCTCTGCATCGGGATGGCTTCGGAGATCGATGCATTCCTGCGGGATTCGGCATCCTATCGTTACGGCATACAACGGAACTACATCAGGCTTCTGCTGGCCTATGCTTTCTTTGCCTGCGGAGATGTGACGTCAGCACGAAACAGAGTCAACCAACTCCTGAGTCCGGGAGAACCGCGCAAAGGACGGGCAGCTTATTACGCCGCACGGGAACTGGAGTTGATGATTCATTATGAGTTGGGGAATCATGATCTTCTTGAAAGTCTTGAACGCTCTCTCCGGACCCGTCTGAATTCGCAGCAACTTGCCGGAACATATGAAACAACCATCCTCCGCTTCTTCCGTACGGTTGTCTCCGGATCTCCGATCAACCGAACTCCGGACATCTATGAACCGACGGAGACTCCGATCATCTTTCCTCATATCGACTTCCCGGCATGGATCGAGGCGAACGGAACAGGAGAGGAATTTCGCCGGATCGTGCAGCGTCGTTTTCTGCAGAAGAGAAGATTTCTTCCCGGCACATCGCCCATTGAAGATCTTTGAGTCCCGATTCCTGTATACCCCGCATTCCCGGCAGGAGGAAAATGTTCTTCCCCCCTGGGGATGCGGACGTTCGGGCCGGGGATAACCGGCTTCCTCCGGACCTCCCGGCGTCGGCTGAAGCCGACGGCTACTTCGATCAATCGCGCATTGACGTTCCCGCTGCACAAGGAAGGTCCGTCACTCCGATCAGTGCCTCTCCGTCTGATCCGTGTACCATTCCCGGAGAGTTACCGGAAACGGTACACGGATGACGCGGATCGGACGGATTCAGAACACTCGCAAATCGACATTCAACATTCGCACGTCCGTGCCGGTGAAGCACATATTCTTGCCCCGCCCCCCCATACTCCACAAACTCTCCTCTCCATAAACTCTACGAACTCCATAAACTCTACGAACTCCATAAACTCTCTCCCCTACATCCTCCGCGCCGCACGGAACGCCCCGGTATAGAGCGACGGCGTCTGCACCCCGTTCTTCAGGAAATATCTGTCCAACAACGACACGCCTCCGTAATCCCCCATCGTCGGGCCGTTCATCTTCTTGCGGCTGGAGATGAAGCGACGGAATCCGTTGTTGTCGAGACCGAGATACATGCCGACGTGATCGATCCGGCTTCCGTCGGAGGCATCGGCATCGAAGAAGACGAGGTCGCCGATCTGCAGACCGGTGAAGCTGGTCGCCTGCGATCCCGAGTTTGCGATGATGATCGTTCCGACTCCGGATTCATAGATCTCGTACGACTTCCGGGGCATCCCGGCAAAGGAGGAAGCGGTGTCGTGCTTCAACGGAATCCGGTCGCCGTAACGATATCCGGCAAGACTGCGACGGTATCCCCAGATCATCCGCATGAAGCCGGAACAATCGAGCGAGCCGATCTGATCGGTCTCCGGATTGTCGGTGTAACTGTCGTAGTCGTATGTCCAGGAGAGCCCCGGATAGTCGTTGAAGTCCGAGCCTTCCATCCGCTTCGTGCTGTCGTTCGGGTCGATCGGTCCGTAATCGGCATCGCCGGCAATCCGTACTCCTCTGGAAAGAATGTCGGGAGCGCCGTGAATGTACTGCATAGAGATCGCCAGAACGTCCGGCGTCCCCGCATCGTTGGCCGCACGGGCTTTGGCAAGCCAGAGAAGATTGACCGAATCGGCAAACGGAGCCGGCAAGGTGCGG
>CAMLOB010000092.1 GCA_946481475.1 uncultured Chlorobiota bacterium
ACTTGATGAAGAGATCACCGGCGTCCCCCACTGCCCGGGGTCGAGTCCTTTGTGATAGCCGACGGTCTGCTTGATCGGCATCAGTTCATAATCGGAGACCGGAAGACCGGCTGAGGAATCGAAGTAGTCCTTGAAGACGAGTTCTCGCAGGAGAACTTCCCGCTCACCGGCACTGGCGTGAGCGGAGCTCCAGGGATGTGCCGTCCAGACGACCGAGGCAATGACCGAGGAGTCATTGATGCGACGCCAGGTCAGCGAGGGGTGAGAGTTCTGCGTGCTGATCGGGTCGGCCGGACCGGTGGTCGTGCTGATCCAGTGCTCGATCGGTTCCCAGAGGACGGCCCCGAGGGAATCCATGGGGAGTGACCGGCGGAGATAGACGTGCCAGTCGTTGGCGTTGGAATCGAATCGGTGGTAGACGGCCATGTATCTCTGATCGTCGGCCAGGTAGAGACACTTGCGTTGGTTATTCCGCGTCAGGATGCCGGGAATCATGGATTCGTCAGGCTGGGCATATGTAACCATGAGTAAACAAGCTCGACCCGGCCCCAGCAAAACGTTGAATTTGCCGGTTCCCAGAGCGGAAAGGTCCAGGACCGTGTCGACTCTGGCCCGTTTACCGATCAGCGGCAGGTGTGCCGTATCGGGAAACACTTCCTGCACCCGGACGAAATTGCTGTACTGATCCGACGTATCGGGATTCCTCAGATTCAGGTCAAGTTCGATGACCCGCGTACCGGTCAGCGTGTCAAGAATCGCCTTAGTCGCCGCCGAGTAGCCGATGTCTGCGCTGTCGTAGTTCTCTACCGAAAAGGCGCGGCGGTTTGTCACAGATATCCAGTTCGTGTCCAGCAACCGGTTCCGCACCCCGCCGGTCGTGTCGATCATCGTGTCGTAGAATCCCAGTTCTACGTATGTCCGCCACGCCGAATCGATCTCGCCGGTCACCGGATGCCACGACCGAACGTTCGTCACGATCTCATCCGACGGCAGCGTCCGGTGAGTCACACCTCCACTTCCGTCATATCCTGCAGCCGGTTCATCCACCTGAAAGTGGACGCTGTAGGCATCCCGCCACCGCAACCGCTTCATCACCGGACCGAGTTGCTTGTACCAGGGCAGCAGCGACTTCAACTCCGTGTACGTGTCGCGGAAACCGAAATAGAGTTCGCCGAACATCGCGAACGTATCGCGACTGAATTCACCTTCCGCGTTGAGAAACGCGATCTTCCGGTTCTGCATCGGCATGTTGATCACGTTGTAGAGCGAATCGCGCATGTAGATGCCGGCAAAGCCGTTCTCATTGAACCCTCCCTCACTCACCAGATAGTTCGTATCGCGGTTCGAGGCCGTGTCGTTCAGAACTTCGGCAATCGATTCGGCACTGCTGTCCTTCTGAAACCACGGAGAAAAATTCGTCTTATAAAAAACAAGCCCGTATGATCCGTAGCCGAGAACCATCGAGTTGAGCATGGCCCGCACCTCCGCCCGCACGAAACGGTGGTCCATTATCGTGTCGTAGCGGTTTTCTCCCGCATCCCAGAAAATCTTGAAGTTGCTCTGCAAGCCGGCGTAGCCGGTGTAGCGTCGTCCGGTGACCCGCCCCAGATGGGCCGTCTCATACATCGTCTTCATCCGCCAGAGATTCGTTTTATGCGAGATCGGGAAATCCTGTCCCGGGATCGCCGCACCCAGTCTTCCGTGCTGCCAGATCAGTTCCATCGTATCGATGCGCCCCTTCAGTAGCGAGTAGTAGCCCGCTACGGACATCGAATCGAAGTCGAACAGCAGAGGGATATCGAATCTTCCCCCGTTGTGCTGCGCGGCACTCGGAATGTCGGAAATCGATACGCCATTTGCTTTGATATCGAAGTAGTCGCCGAAGTTCCAGAAGCCGGTTCCGATATAGCTGCCGACGACCGAGCGGTTGGCGTTGCCGTTCCACTGAAGATACGGGAGGGCCCAGCCGTGCTCGGCGGTCATCGTGTCACCGGGACCGAAGGCGTAGAGCGGATTATTCTCCACGACGTTTTCCTGCAACCCGCGAAAGCCGTTGTAGGCGAGCATCGGAGGTTCGTCGGAGCCGTAGACGTTGAGGAAACCGGATTTGAGCGTGGAGTCGGGGAGCTTCATCGCCAGCGTGTCGATCTCCCGGCGGACGGCATTCCGGTAGCTGACCCCCTCCGCCTCATCGGTCCAGAGCATGTGCGTAATCGAATCGCGGATGCTGACCGAGTGCAATGCCATCTTCTCGGTGCCGACGTAGATCACCTCCAGATCGATGCTCTTGGCCGTCACGCCGGTGTCGGTCGGACCGCCCATTCCTTCGCGCTGGAAGTTAATCCGCTTGGCGACTTCGCGGTATGCGTTCCAGTTAGAAAAAGGAGGTGGATCTACAGGAGCTAGTTCTCCTCGTGTAACAGCGACCGACTTGTACAGAAACCGCATGTTCGTTGTAGCAGTATCCGGAGCACCTGTAACGTTTGCCGAATCCCGATACGTCTTCCATTTATCCACCTCGTAGTACACGTTCAGGACCAGCATCGTGTCGCCGTTGCTTCCCCCTCCACCTTCAAACAGATGCCCCTTCACCACAAGGTAATGCGGAAGGCGAAACGTGTTCCAGTAGTCTCCCTTGTGATATCCCGGATGATCCGGATCGGGATACGCATAGTTGACGCCGTCGAAGAGTTCCGACGAGTTGATCGGATTTGTCGTCTTTACCCAACTTGTCCCGTTGAAGGTGGAATCCCAACGCTCGGTCTGACCCGACTGATACCGGAACGCAATCCCCGAGGCCACCGTGTCACCCGCCATCGACGGGCTGTAGACCGCCTCGCGATAGGAAAAGTTCTTGTACCGTGGATAGCTGTGCTGATAGAATGTATTCGTTCGCAATTCCGTCGTGTCAACTCGCGTAAACTTGTTGTCGTACCACCGCGAGACCGTCAACAGGTTCGTCAGCGCCCCGATCGCTCGCATCTCCGACGTGTCGAACGGATAGAACACCGCCTCGCGTGCCTCCTGCGACTGGTTGATGTACGACGGCACACCGTGGGTGCCCCCGTAGATCGCCAACGGCACCACATACTTTCCCGAAGGGGCCGAGTTGATCAGCGTCTGGTAGCGACCCCAGTAATCAAACAGACCAACGCCCTTCTCCACCGAGTAGATTGCGTAATCGGCGTTAATCCGCTCCATGTAGTCCCAAACCTCGTTCATCGCCACCTGGTTGTAGGTGTAGAAGAAGATCCCGACCGGGAAGTCCGACGGATATTTCCGCGTGATCGTCACACGGTCGACCGCCGTCGAATCGTACCAGTCCCGGTAGCCGGGAGGTTGTGCCGAACTTTGCTCGACCTCCCCGACGAGCAACAGCAACAGGGTGAGACCGAAAACCCCGAGCCATCCGGAACGCATACTCCGGGGATTTCGATCGTGTTGTGAATTGTGGTTATACATAGGATTCTCCATGTATATAGGTTATGGGTTCAGCAGCCGACGAAGGCTGCCTTGGATTCCACACTTGGGATGATACACACACACTTATTGCTTGACCACCTCCCCGCTGCCGATCAGATTCCCCTCTTCATCAAAGGCAACGACGCGATAAGCACCCGAAGCCACATCGTTGCACTGCCACAATGCCGCACCCAGACCCGGATCCACTTCTCCGGCAACGACCTCGCGTCCAACCATGTCATAGACCACGAACCGCACCGGCTTGTGCTTCAGGTTCCCGCGCCAGGCGATATGCAATTCATCGACCACAGGGTTCGGCCACAGGTACAGACCACCCGACTCTCCGGCAATCGGATATTCGCGCACACTCAACGTCGTGTCATCCAACGGAATCGTCGGCCCTCCCGCCACCACGAAGGCCACACCGCTGCGGAAGTTGTACTGCCAGTCCCCGGCGATGAAATCATCGTAGCCGTCGCCGGTCACGTCGCGAATTGCCATCATATTCAAGATGTCGACATCGTCCAGTGCCGGACTGTACCACGCATCATAGTCATAGTCCGGGCCATACTTCGCTCCCGAGACCAGCATCAGCGTCGGTAATTCGCCATTACGCCGCGGACCATAGAGCGGAAGCATTTCATAGCGTCGGAGACTGTCATTGAGATAGCCCGGCGAGGCCGACAGGCGGCCGGTCTTGTAGAACAGGTCAGCAGAATCGACATCAAAACTTCGCGTGCGAACATTTCCTCGGGTCGACAGGAAGACCGATGTTCCGTCGACGCCTCCCCCCGTATATCCGGCAAGATCTACGGCATCGTCTCCATCGAGATGATAAAAACCGAAGTGACCGCTGCTTTGAAAGGCGGTCTGTCCGTTGATCAGAGGAAGATCACGATCCGGAGAACGCTCCGACCAGGAGCGGGGTGAATTTTCATCCCCCCAGTAGAATCGCAGGTTCCAGCCTGCGTTCTCATAATATCCGCCGTAGGCCATGTCAAGCCGATGATCGCCGTCAAAATCCGCAAACCACGCACGCCAATTATCGGCATCACCGAATTGACTGGAATCCTTCACGATGACATCCGGTTCATCTAACTGAAACTCCGGCCCTCCGTAATAAATCCAGACCTGATTTGAACGATCCAACCCTGTATCGTGGCGTTCACCGACTCGAACACCTCCCAAAATTACTGCTATATCATCGATTTCATCGTTGTTTGCATCAATAACACTAACGTCTAGGAAAAATCGTTCGATCGGCGGTTGTTGTCTACCAAAATCTATACTAACACTCGGCACTGCATTGACTCCTGTTTTTGTCACTTCATGCAGTTGCATTATATCATACGAACGGGTAGCTCCATCTACGACTTCCTTGTATCCATTAATAAAAAGGATGTAGTCTTTTTGGTTATGCCAGAAATCTCCAACGTGAGGTGTTGGCCATCCTACTGAATCTTTCACCCAGACTGGTTCTGTTGAAAGGAGTGTTCCACCGTCATAATAGTACCATCGCCGTGTTGATCCCTGATACTGGGCAAAATCGGCTGTGTCATCACCGCCAATGTCTTTTCCACCCCAGACATTCTCACCAAATTCCTCATTACTGATCCCATCCCCACGAACCTCCCACACTTTCTTCAACTGTACTGCCTTCGGATTGGCCGTCAGGATATTTTGCCCATGGAGAGTCGTGCCCGTCAGCAGAAGCGCTCCGAGGAGCGGGAGAAAGAAGCGGATATAGGAAGGTGTAGAGCGCATAAGATTTAGCTAAACTATCATGGCCTGAAGCTATGGGTTTTAACAGTTTCGTACAAGGTAAAAATCCGTCCCTTTTTCTTCGATTGAGTGCATTTCACGCCTCTTTCTGTCGGTTGCCGGACCACTCTATCTTCGTTGCTTAACCACCTCCGCACTGCCGATCACCGTTCCCTCTTCGTCAAAGGCAACGACGCGATAAGCACCCGAAGCCACATCGTTGCACTGCCACAATGCCGCACCCAGACCCGGATCCACTTCTCCGGCAACGACCTCGCGTCCAACCATGTCATAGACCACGAACCGCACCGGCTTGTGCTTCAGGTTCCCGCGCCAGGCGATATGCAATTCATCGACCACAGGGTTCGGCCACAGGTACAGACCACCCGACTCTCCGGCAATCGGATATTCGCGCACACTCAACGTCGTGTCATCCAACGGAATCGTCGGCCCTCCCGCCACCACGAAGGCCACACCGCTGCGGAAGTTGTACTGCCAGTCCCCGGCGATGAAATCATCGTAGCCGTCGCCGGTCACGTCGCGGATCGCCATCAGCTTCGAGAAATCCACATCCTCCTTTGCCGTGCTGAACCACGCCTCATAGTCATAATCCGGACCATACTTGCTGCCGGAAACCAGGATTAGCGACGGGTATTCGCCGTTGCGCAGCGGTGCACCGAGCGACAACATCTCGTAGCGTCTCAGGCTGTCATTGAGGTAGCCGACCGATGGGGGAGAGAATCCGGTCTTGTAGAACAGATCGGCTGAGTCGGCATGGAAACTTCGTGTGCGGACATCTCCTCGGGTCGACAGGAAGACCGACGTCCCGTCCGTATCTCCTCCGGTATATCCGGCGATGTCTGCGCCATCGTCTCCGTCGAGTTGGAAGAACCCAAAGCTTACCGAGCTGCTAATACCGGTCTCTCCATTAATAAGAGGGACATCGCGGTCAGGAGGTCGTTCCGACCACGAGCGGGGCGAACGGTTATCTCCCCAATAAAACCGCAGGTTCCACCCAGCATTTTCGTAGTCTCCTGCGAAGGCCATGTCGAGTTGATGATCGCCGTCGAAATCCGCGAACCATGCACGCCAATTGTCGCCATCACCGAATTGACTGGAGTCCTTGACGATGACATCCGGCTCATCCAACTGAAAGTCCGGCCCTCCATAGTAAATCCAGACCTGATTAAAAAGATCAATCCCCGTATCACGGCGGTATCCCACACGAATACCTCCGAGAACCGCGATCACGTCATCAACACCATCATTATTTACATCATGAACTGCTATCTCTCTCAGAAATCGCTCTATTGGAGGTTCTTTCGTGCCGTAATCTACCTTAATTATCGGTTCGCTGCTGATTCCTGAGTCCGTTAATTCATACAATAACATGATATCATAATACCGGGTAGCTTGATCGACCACTTTTTTATAGCCACCCACGAATACGAACTGTTGCTTTCCACTACCCCAATAATCCCCAATTGAGGGCCATCCTATTGAATCAACCATCTGAATGAATTCATTTGAAAGCTCCTTGCCCCCACCGTAAAAGTACCAGCGATACTCCGACAACTTCAATTGCCCATAATCAGCCGTATCGTCTCCATCGAGATCAACCCCGCCCCACACATCATACCCGAACTCCTCATTACTAATCCCATCCCCACGCACCTCCCACACTTTCTTCAACTGTACTGCTTTCGGGTTGGCTGTTAGTACATTTTGCCCATGGAGAGTAGTGCCCGTCAGGAGAAGCGCTCCGAGAAGCGGGAGGAAAATGCGGATATGGGAAGGTATAGAATGCATACACTTTAGCTAATGAATCATGGGCTGAAGTTATCGGTTTCAACAGTCTCACACAAGGCAAAAATCGATCCCTTTTTCTTCGTTTGAGTGCATTTAGGACCTCTTTCTGCCGATTGCGGACGTTGATTCCAAGAACGGTTTCCAAAAACGAACCAGAGATAAGTCATGAGCGGTTAATAAATACGACAGCCATCACATCATTGATGTGATGGCTTGTTTATCCTCTGCATTGCAGCACCGGCAACAACTGATTATTGCCGTGATTCACCTGGTACATGGCTTTTGTTATCGTACCACCACCCGTCCGCTAAAGACCTCCTCCCCACTCTGCAAGCGAAGCCAGTAGACTCCGGAACCATGTCCCGAGGCGTCCCATGTCGCTTCGTAACCTCCGGACGGCAGGGCCTCGTCGAACAGGAGCGCAATCCGGCGCCCTCCGGCATCGAAGACCTCCAGTCGGGCGGGACCGTCGAGGCCGAGAGAGAACGCGATTTTCACCTGATCCCCGGATGGATTCGGCACGGCTCGCGGAGGTGCGAATTTAGCTGCGTTAACTTCGATCAGCCGGAAGCTCAGACCGCAGATCGTGTCAAGTGCGGCGTATCCCGGCTCACTGATGAACGTCACGCATTCGCTTCCGCTCCGCAGACTGAACGTCAGTTCGGTCCCCAACGCCGTCCCCAGATAGATCCGGCTTCCGAACCTGAGCAATGTTCCTTCTCCTTCAAGTTCGCGACCGTCGGGAGTCAAGAGCGTGACGCTCAGATAACCCGGTCCGACCGAGTCGACCCGCACGCTCCACCCTTCAAGCAATGTCCCCTCAAGCAGTTTCGCAACGGTCGCGGCATCGACACGCATGACCAGCGGATCGAAGGTGACCTCGAAGCCGAGTTCGGTAATGCCGGCCCCTTCCGGCAGAGGATCGATCTCCACATCGATCGGAAGATCCTCGCCGGTCTCCGCGTGGTAATCGCGACGAATGCGGGAGAGAACGGGAACAGACTCCAGAACCGCGACCGTCACCGTATCGAAGCGTTCGCACCCGGTTGCCGGATCGCTGATCCGGAGCGTATAGGTTGTCGTCTCCGTCGGCGATGCAATCGGTGATGGAGAGAAGGGACCGTCAAGTCCGGTCTCCGGCATCCATTGGTAGATCAACTCGGGACGACCTTCCGCTCCGGAACCGAGCCGGACGCTTCGCCCGGCACAGATACCCCGGTCCTCTCCGGCCCCACCGGGAGGCAATTCCCGCACTGTGACCAGAACGGTATCGAACGCCTCGCACTTCGTCTGCCGGTCGAGGACGCGGAGGATGTACGATGTCGTCACCTCCGGACGGACGAAGGGCTGATGGCTTCCGGGGTCATCAATGCCGATTTCCGGCGTCCAGAAATAGTCGAGGTCAGCCTCCCGTTCCCCTTCGCCGAGGCGGTAGGCTTCGCCGGAACAGATCGCTCCGTCCGCTCCGGCCCGGGCTATGGGAAGTTCATGTACGGTGACCGGAACCGAGTCGATCACCGAACATCCGGTCGCCGGATCGCTCAGGCGAAGTCGGTAATAGGCAGTCGCCGCAGGCGTGGCCGTCGGGTTTGCGCTCGTCGCATCGTCAAGCGGTTCCGACGAACTCCACTCGTAGCGGAACGACCGTCCCGGCACATCCTCGACGACGGCCTCAAGTCGGACGCTCTCTCCCGCACAAATGCTTTTCTCCGGCATCGAGAGGATCATCGGCGGATCGACCACCGTCACGAGCGTCGAATCGACGGCCGAGCATCCGGTCCGCAAATCGGTGACCAGAACCCGGTAGAGTGTCGGGACCGAAGGGGTTGCAACCGGTCTTCTGAGGCCCGCATCGTCAAGCGTTCCCGAAGGACTCCAGTCATAACGAAGATGTTCTTCAGCAACACCCGGCACGTCCACATCGAGTTGCACGCTCTCTCCTCGACAGATCGTGAGGCCGGGGAGGGCTTCAATCGGCAGAGGATCGCGGACGGTGACGACGACCGTGTCGAATCCGTCGCACTCCTCGGTGACGATCCCCCGCACAATGTACTTCGTCGTAACCGTCGGCGAGACGACCGGCGATGAACACGCGGTACAACTCAACTCGCCGTCAGAAGACCATTCGTAGCTGTTTGCTCCGCTTGCCGAGAGGGTAACCGACTGGCCGGGGCAAATGGTCGTGTCGGTTGAAGCCCGGACCTCCGCAATTTCGGTTACCGAAACGGTCACACTGTCGCGTGCGATACACCCGGCTTCGTTCTCCACGGTCAGATAATAGGTCGTCGTTTCCTCCGGTGCAGCAACGGGATCCGGACAATCAAGACAACTCAGTTTCTCGTCCGGAGACCACAGGAAGGTTCCCTCTCCACTCCCCTGCAATTGCATGCTTCCTCCGCGACAGATCGTACCACCTGCTCCGGCATCAACGGTCGGCTGCGGACTGACGGTAATGTAGAGCGTGTCGTAGCCTGCTTTGCAGGAGCCGAAAAGAGCGAACGTCACTCTGTACGTTCCGGGATTCGGATACCGGATACCGGCAGGAAAGCGTTCGGTGGAGGAGGTGCGGGAGGCCCCTTCAAACGACCAGAGAACATCGGTGAACTGCCCCCCGCTTTCATCGAAGAAATCGATCGACTCTCCGGCACATATCACGCTGTCGCTTGCCCGGATTGCTGCGTTCAATTCATTTGCCCCTCCTCCCCTCAGACCGATCAGGCCGTCAATGCAGTTCGGGAATCCCTGATTGGGATTTCCGTTGATCGGGATATCGAACGCAATACCGATGCTCTCGACAACAGGGTTCTCCTGGTCGGAATCCCTGATCCGAAGAATATCCTGCGGAAGAAGGACCGACAGAGGGAGAGAGGAGACGTAGATGTTCCGGTCGGGACCGAGCTGCATTCCGAACACCTCGGCCGGATCGATTCCCGAAGTCCAGGAAACACGGTGTCGTGTCGCCGCGACGGGTGAACCGTCCAGAGTGTAGCGGTAGATCTCTTTCCCTTCCCCCACATATAAATATCTGCTCGAAGCCGAAAAGCTCGCCCCGTAGGATGCGGTCAGCGAGGCGACCAGACCGGTGACGCGCCCGGTCGTGTTGTCGAATGCAAGAAGTTCTCCGGTCTGATTTTGCAGAACGATTGAGAAGAGATACTGTCCGTTCGGTGAGGCTTTCAGATACCCGATAAAGAACTGCTGACCGGGAGTGGCCGGGTGGACCGATCCGGCCGCCGAGACCACCGGCGTGCGGTTCAGACCGTTGGTCGAAAGTTTCCACGTGAAGAACTGATCGGAACCGAGATGGTGGGCAACGATCCAGAATTCCTCTCCGTTGCAGTGCGGAACGGCTACCAGCTTTTCGGTCGCCTTCGGCAGCAGCGAGTTGTTTTTGGTCGTCACCTTTCCCAGGCCGCCGTTTGCTCCGATATCGACAATCGAATAGTTAATCCCCCGCCCGCTGTTGTCCGGAGCGCCGAACGGTCCGGTATCGG
>CAMLOB010000093.1 GCA_946481475.1 uncultured Chlorobiota bacterium
GGAGTCGATAACGCAGGGGTGAGCAACTTCTCTGTCCACAGGATCACCGGCACATCGCTCGGCGGCGCTCCCCTTACCACGCCGACGGAATTCGCCAGCGGTCGCTGGCAGGATTTCCGCCACCTCTCCTGGTTCATCAACGGTGACGTCAGTTCAAAAGGCATTCAGGATGCATCGACAGCGATGCGGTGGGAGAACCTCGGAGTCCGTGGTCTGGTCAGGACGGCATTCGGCACCCCGAGCAGAGGGGGAAACAACTTCTTCCACTGTGGCGACGGCGAACTCTTTACCGTCGTACGTACCGAGCGTGTGGTTCGCCAGCAGGAACTGAACGGTCCCTACACGCCGGAGCAGTTTCAGGTCGAGATGTGGATCACGAACCTTCACCGGGTCTCCGAACGGACGCCGGTCATGCAGCTTCAAACGCCGATCGTCTCCTATCCGAACAACGACATGCGGTTGAGACTCGACCCGTCGACACCCGCCTCCCGGACGCTGAATCTCAGGGCGCAGGAGACCCAGAAGCTGACCTGGCTGCTGAACGTCGATTCCCTGTCCAACGATACGCTGGCCGAACTGCAGTTCTATTACAGAGATACCGCAACCGTCAACAAACCTTTGGTCCCGTTCGGTCGGAACTGTCGTCCGCTCGTCTCGTTCAAGGGTGCCTTTATTCCGCCGCCGCCGGATGATCGGCCGCCGGTCATCGACCGGACCGGTTCCGGACGTGACGCCACCGTCTGGTGGACTTTCCGCACGTATGACCGCCATGTCGGTTACCTCTACGACAGCGGACTGGACCGGATCGAGATCACGCGAAACGATAACAACAACTTCCGGCTGATCACCACACCGAACCCGTTCCAGCGGTGTGATACGAACGTGACCGTGACGCTCAGGGCGGAGGTCGTCGACACAACCCGGGCCGGGCGACTTGACTTGATCGTCTACGATTGCGAGGGGAACAGCCGGACCGAGTCGGTCTCCTATTCTCCACGACCCGACCTGTTCAAACCCGAAGTGGTGCGGATCGATTCGGTGGATCGTTTCGACCCGGTGAACTATCCGTGTGCGATACCGGTTCTGGAAGTCTTTATCGAAGATCAGAAGAATCAGGCGCCGAATGCCGGAGACAACGGTCTCGGCTCGATCGAAGTACTTTCCAGTACGAATTACGATCCGATTGAAATCAATTTCGACCGGGGGAACGTGGCGATTGCTTCGTTCGACAAGACCGCCTCGTTCCGTCTGCGCGTCACCGACCGGTATCTTCCGGCCGATGCGACCGTCAGGATTGCCGATTACGCCGGGAATGCCGATACGCTCGAATTTTCCTACTGTCCGCTTCCCGATCTGCTCCCGCCGGTAATTACGTCCACACCGGGCGGCGGCGCTCCGGGCAGAAGCTGGACGGTGGGAGCCGAGGACGTGCGTGACTGGGACCGGGGGCTGAAGGAGGTGGTGGAGATTTCCAACACGAACATGCGCGTGACTCCCTGGCCCGTACCGATAACGCCGGGGCAGCCGTCGGTCTCGAACATCCTTGTGGAAGTGATTGACGACGCCTCCCCGGCCGAGATCACGCTGGAGGTCCGCGATACGTACTACGACGAGACCGATCCCTCGACACACGCCGATCACTCGGACCGCGTCCGGTTCTCCTTCGGAGGGACTCCGGACACGATGGCGCCGAACATCATCTTCCGTCGCGATCTCACCGTCCCGGCCAACGAGGTGGTCTTCAACGTCATGGTCAACGACACGCACTACATTGCCGGTGAACTCTACGAATATGATCGCGGACTTGAATCGGTGACCTGGAGGCTGACCTCGAACATGAGGGTGCGCACGCCGATCTCCTTTACCGACAATCGTCGCGGCGCCACCTTCCAGGTGGAAATCATCGACCCGCTGGCAATCGTCGATGCCGACACGATATGCGTGACGGCGGTCGACAGTGCGGCGAACCGGACGGAGGACTGTACGAGCTGGCCGAGCACACCTGACGGCAAGGCACCGATCTTTATCGGGCGACTGGATCTTTCCGCCGGCACGATCACCGGAACGGCCACCGACGACCGGGAATTCGATCGGGGGCTTGGTTCAATAGAACTTCGGAGCGAGGTCAATCTGGGACCGTATGTACAGAACAATCTGAACGGCGTGCCGACGGCGAACGTGACGGTAAACGTCATCGATCCGACGCAGCCTATTGCCGGAGAACTGGTGATCCGTGATCTTTACGGCGAGTTCCTGAGCGGGCCCGAGCAGCTTCTGCATACCGTGACGCTTCCCTTCTCGCTCCCGGTGGTTCGGCTTCATCTGTCGTTGCCCGAACTTGTGGAGGGGGGGGAGGATATCATCGTCCCGGTGCAAGTGATGAACAGTTTCTCCGGTGACGACGTCACGCAACTCGATTTCTCGATCAGACACTCGACGAATGCGACGTTTGCCGGAGCCGTGCCGGGCACCGGAAGTGGAAGCTTTACGGCCTCCTCCTCAGGGGGCGGAAGGGTGGACGTGAGCGTTATGCTGACTCCGGGGACCATGTATGATGCGGGTGATCTGCTCGGCACCGTTCGCTTTACGACCGGGAAGCCGTACAACGTTGACCTGTTCGACGTCTCGCTCGACTCCACCACGTTCCTCTCCAATAACGGAGCGGAATCGCGGGTGGAGGTACGGGCGACCGGCGATCCGATGGCGTCGAGTCTGACGCTGCCTCCGCCCTTCTTCCGGGCAACCACCGATACGCAAACGGTGATCAACGGCGAGTGCAATCGTGTGCTGACCGATCGGAACGGATTCTTGCGTCCGGACGGACTGGCGATTCTTGATCTCTATCCCCAGCCGGTTGCCGGTGCCGGCAGTCGCGGACTGACGCTGCTGGTGCGCCGGTTGCCGGAGAATGAGGGGAGAGCAATGCTCTACCGTGCTGATGGAAACAAGGTTGCCGAGTGGGAAGCGAAGGGGAACGGGCTGCATATCTCAGAGCTCCGGATTACTCTGCCCGAGGAGCTTGCTCCCGGACTTTACTTCGTTCAGGTCCGGAACGCCGACGGTTCCTCTTCGGATCAGGTAAAGATTCTTGTGGAATGATTGAAGCCGTTGCGGTGTTGGCGGGGAGGGAAGTCGGATTGTATGAACGGAACCGATCGGACATATCCCGGTCGGTTCCGCTTTTTTTGCCGACATTTTTGCAGAACAGAAACCGAATGAACATGGAGAAGATCATAGAAGACCGAATAACGGAGTTGCTGCAAGAGGCCGAGACAATCGCTGTGCTCGGGATCAGCGACAGTCTGATGCGGGACAGCTACAGAATCGGAGAGTTCCTGATAAATGCCGGTTATACCGTCTACCCGGTCAATCCCACCATCGAATCGGTCTTCGGACTGAAAGCCTATCCCGACCTGGCAAGCCTTCCGGTGAAGGTTGACATCGTTGATGTGTTCCGTAATGCACGGTATGCGAAGGAAGTGGTGCGGCAGGCGATCGATGCCGGGGCGAAGGCGATCTGGTTTCAATACGGAGCCGCAGAGGAGGAGGCCGAGAAGATGGCTGAGGAGGCCGGACTGGAAGTGGTCTCCGGACGCTGTATTGCCGTGGAGTTCAGGCGACGCGGAATCGAACGGAAATCATCCGCCGGATAGGATTTCTGTATCGGAAAACCTCGTTCGATTGTTCTGTCTGCAGACCGTCTCCCTTCATTGCCGGTCGGCCGGTCATGCGTAGCTTTATCGTAATCTGCGTGATCGGCGGAGAGTCGCCGGAATCTTCACACAACTTTTAGACGTTCATGATCCGAGGTTTGCAGACATTCGCATCGACGTTCCTTCTTTTCCTCATCGTCATCGCTTCGGCACCCGCTCAGGACCGGTCGGACCCGGCCACGATGGGAACGGCCCGCTCCTCGGTCGCAGTCTCGCGCGGAATCGGTGCTCTCTTCACCAATCCGGGTGGGCTCGACTATCATCCGGTCCACGAGACGACGCTTCCGCACGATCTGGTCTTCTCGATCTACTCGGGCGGAGGCTCGATCGGCGGCACCTACCTGAAGGGGGATGAGTTCAGCCGGATCTTCGGCTCGCTGAACGGAACTTCCAACGAAGATCGCGAGCAGATCGGCAAGCTCCTTGTCGACGAACGCCTCTTTGCCAACGGCGGCATCAATTTCCTGAGCGGCATCTGGCGACTGAAAGGGGGGGGAGGCACGCTCGGTCTGCACTACGGTTCCCGCGCATACGCCCGGATCAATTTTCCCGACTCACTTCCGAAGCTGATCGAGACGAGCAACATCGCCGATCAGAACTTCCGTTTCGTCAACCGGGGAATCGGGGTGACGTGGCTGACGGAGTTCGGGGTTTCCTACGGCAAGGTCTTCGGTGATCAATCGGCCAGGGGATGGTTCCCCTCGACCGGACTGGGACTGACCGCAAAACTGATCGGAGGAGTCGGTCACTTCGATGTGGAGGAGAACAGCGCGATCTACATCGATCAGATCAACGTCAACGGCACACTCCGTTTTCTTGTCCGTGGCGGCTATGTCTTCCAGTCCGCCGAGCCTGATGATTTCGACCAGGTGAACGCCCCCTCGAACTTCTTCTCGAATCCCTTCCCGGCGACCGCAGGCTTCGGCTACGGTTTCGATGCGGGCGTCAGCGGTATCCTTTACAGGGGAGAAAAACAGATCTTCCACTACGGCCTGGTGTTCGGAAACGTAGGGAGAATCGATTGGAACAACAAGGCACGCGAGCGCCGCGCAAGCGATTTTCACGACACGCTCGGAGCCAGCCTGACCGATGCGGAGTTCGAACGGTTTGAAGGGGAGCTTGTGGATGTGGGGAGCTATTCATCTTCTCTTCCGGCCACCTTCCGTGCCGGTCTGGGGATGACGCTCGGGGCAAACGACCCCGACTTCCAGGGGACGCTGACCATCGGGCTTGAGGGGGAGGCACCCCTGAATCAGGTTCCGGGCAACACGCCCGATCCCCGTCTGGCTCTCGGCGTCGACTGGAGTATCATACCGGAGTTTGCCCTGCGGACGGGACTTTCGGTCGGCGGCATCAGTCCGGTCGGTCTCGGTCTGGGCGTCGGCGTTCGTCCGGTGGAGTGGCTCTCGATCGATTTCGGGACAAGCGAACTCAACAGCCTCTTCAGCGGCGACCGGCTTGATCTGGCCGGGAGGATTGCGGTGGGGATTACGCCGGGGGAATGACGAAGTGCGAATGTCGATTTGCGATTTGCGAATGATCCTCGGCGTTTGTGTCCGCCGCAGCGGATGGTGAAAAACACCAAGGCCGAGACTCGATGGGCTGCAAGAAGACCGGTACGATCTTTTCCACTCATAATGTATTTCGGGAAGAACCTATGGAACAGACAAGTGAGATCAGGACGGCGGAAATTCTGACGTCGCAATTTATTCTCGGAGTCGAGGAGGGTGCCCGTTCCGCCTCGTATTATCGTGATGTCCTTGGATTCGACATCGTTCAACGTCCGGAGGGGACCGGGGAGGGATGGTACGTCGTGGAGCGGGGGAACTTCAGGATCTGGCTTGGGGAGGCCTCGGGATCCTTTACGCCGATTCGTGAATGTCAGGACCACACATGGTTTGCCTACGCCGTGGTCGACGATGTGGACGCTCTGTATCGGGAGCTTGCGGATCGGGGGGCGGAGTTCTGGCACGATATCCAGACAAAACCGTGGGGCATGCGTGAGTTCGCCGTGACGACGGTCGACGGGCACCGGATCTGTTTCGGACAATCAATCTCCTGATGGTCGGCATCAGCAACCTGCTTCGTGTAAGGGCTTGCTTGCCGCGTATACAGGCAGGCAAGCCCTTTCTGCATCCGACTATCCCTTCTCAAAATCAATCAACCCCTGCTCGTCCAGCACAACGCGGACGGTGTCGCCGGCGGTGAAGGCTCCGGAGAGAATCGCCTCGGAGAGGGGATTGATGATGTGTCGCTGGATCACCCGCTTCAGCGGACGGGCACCGTAAGCGATGTCGTAGCCGAGTTTGGCCAGCCAGTCTTTCGCCTCGTCCTCCACTTCCAGACCGATGTTGTTTGCCCGGAGCATTCGGTAGACCCGTTCGATCTGCAGGTCGACGATCTTCCGGAGTTCCTCCGGCGTCAGCGGCTTGAAGATGATGATGTCGTCGACCCGGTTCAGGAACTCCGGGCGCATCTCCTTGCGGAGCAACGTCATCAGTTGGGTGCGAAGTTCTCCCATGATCTCGTCTCGGTTCTCCGGGGTCATCTGTTGCAGACGATCCTGGATCAGGTGGGAGCCGAGATTCGAGGTCATGATGATGATCGTGTTGGTGAAGTTCACCACACGTCCCTTGCTGTCGGTCAGGCGCCCTTCGTCAAGGACCTGAAGCAGCAGATTGAAAACCTCCGGGTGGGCTTTCTCGATCTCGTCGAGGAGGATGACGGAGTAGGGGCGACGGCGGACCGCCTCGGTCAGTTGTCCCCCTTCTTCATAGCCGACATACCCGGGAGGGGCGCCGATCAGTCGGGAGACGGAGAACTTCTCCATATACTCGCTCATGTCGATCCGGACGATGGCCTTCTCGTCATCGAACAGGAACTCGGCCAGAGCGCGGGCCAGTTCCGTCTTCCCGACACCGGTGGTTCCCATGAAGATGAACGAGCCGATCGGTCTTCCCTGATCCTGCAATCCGGCCCGCGAACGGCGGATGGCGTCGGAGACGCTCCGGACGGCATCCTCCTGTCCGACGACCCGTTCGTGCAGGCGATCCTCCATCTTCAGCAGCTTCGTCCGTTCGCTCTCCAGCATACGGGAGACCGGAATGCCGGTCCACCGCGAGACGACGTCGGCGATATCCTCGGCGTCCACTTCTTCCTTCAACAGGTGCTGATGTTGCTGCGCTTCGGCCAGTCGCTGGTTTGCCTCTTCAAGGCGTTTCTCCAGCTCGATAATGCTGCCGTAGCGGATCTCGGCGACGCGGGCAAGGTCTCCCTTCCGCTCATAGTCGGCCGCTTCGTTCCTTAACTGTTCCACTTCGCTCTTCATCGAACGGATCGAGCTGATCAGTTCCTTCTCCAGTTCCCACTGCGACTTGAGCTTGTTCCGCTCCTCGTTCAGCTCGGCCAGCTCACGCTCGATTTCCTCAAGTCTGGCCTTCGTTCCTTCAATGGTATTCTGCTCGGTTCCGGGCATGGCGATTCATTATCCGGTTTGGTTTACATCTTTCAACAATGAATTTCCGCTACCGAATCTACAGCAACCGATGGATTTCCCAAAGTCCATGGTGAGATAACCCTGTTGAACAGAAGAAATTCCCGGGAGTTCCCGGTACACATGGTTATCCCGTCGACAGAACCGGTCTGAATATCAATGCGTAACGTCAGGTGAAGTCGGGAGGAGGAGGACCATGAATCGGGCCGGAATTCGTCATGGTGGGGACTTCGGGGAGCAGATTCGGAGATCATTGGAAGAAGTACGGTTGACATAGGGGATGCTCTTGCGTAACTTGTGCGGCTGTCCATTCCACCCTTGACCCTGCTCCCTGATATTGTTATTGTACAGAAAGCAAGTGAGTTGAATAGACATACATGCAGTTAACATTTATCATAGTCGTCGCGTATCTGCTGGGAGCCATTCCCAGCGCCCTTATCATCGGCAAACTCTTCTTCGGCGTTGACATACGGCAGAAGGGGAGCGGAAACATGGGGAGCACCAACACATTCCGCACGTTCGGCTGGAAGGCCGGCCTGGCCGTACAGCTTATCGACATCGCCAAGGGGATCGCGGCGGTTTCCGTTGCCCGGATGGTCTTTACCGGCAACCTTCCCTTTCCGAACATGACGCCGTTTGAAGACGTCACGATCGTTTCGGTCATTGCCGGCATCGCTGCGGTAATCGGTCACGTCTGGACGGTCTTCGGCGGTTTCCGGGGGGGGAAGGGGATCAACACGGCTCTGGGAATGCTGATCGCCATCACGCCGATTGAGGTGGCGATCGCCATCGGCATCTTTCTTCTGGTTCTGCTTGCCTCCGGCTACGTATCGCTCGGCTCGATGATCGCCGCGGCCTCGCTGCCGACGACGATGTTTGTCCGTCACACGATCTTCGGCGTGGAGATTCAGGGCTATCACACTCTTCTCTTCTTCATTATCGGTCTGGCAGGGTTCCTTATCTTCACGCACCGCTCGAACATCAAGCGACTGTTGCAGGGGAGGGAAAACCGCTTCAACAAGCTCTGGGTGTTCAGGAAAAGCTCGTAGCGCACAGCCTGAAGGAACCTGAAAAGAGAGCATGAACATTGGTTGTATCGGTGCCGGAAGCTGGGGAACGACTCTCGGGGTCTATCTTGCCCGACTTGGTCATTCCGTTCTTCTCTGGGCACACAACGCCGAACAGCAACATCTTCTTCGTACCGAACGGGAAAACCGTCTCTACCTTCCCGGCGTTCCGTTCCCTCCGTCTCTGGAGATCATCGATGACGTGAGGGGAGTGGAATCTGCCGGGATTGTCGTTATCGCCACGCCGACCCAGTTTATCAGGAACACGATCACGCCTCTTGCCGAATGCGATCTCTCTTCGGCACTTTTCGTCAACACGTCGAAGGGGATCGAGCGGGGGAGGCTGATGCGCGTCAGCGAAATTCTGACCGACGTGCTGAAGGTCTCTCCCGAACAGATCGTCTCCCTCTCCGGTCCGAGTCACGCCGAAGAAGTCTCCCGCTCCGATCCGGCCGCTCTGGTCGCCGCAAGTCCTTCGGCCGAAGCTGCCGGGCGTGTGCAGGAACTCTTCAACTCGGAGACGCTTCGCATCTACAGCAGCGACGACATTATCGGTGTGGAACTGGGGGGAGCGCTGAAGAACGTGATCGCTCTCTGCGCCGGCATTGTCGACGGACTGGAGTTCGGCGACAATACGAAGGCGGCCCTGATCACCAGAGGACTGGCCGAGATCACACGACTCGGCACGGCGATGGGGGCACGACCGGAGACGTTCAGCGGACTTTCCGGACTGGGCGATCTGATCGTTACCTGTACCAGTCGGCACAGCCGCAACCGGTATGTGGGAGAACAGATCGGACGGGGACGGAAGCTGAAGGAGATCGTCGATGAGATGCGGATGGTGGCCGAAGGGGTAACCACGACGGAGTCGGCCTACGAACTGAGTCGCCGGATGCATGTGGAGATGCCGATCGTCGAACAGGTTTACCAGATCCTCTTCCGGGAAAAGGAGACCCGCGAGGCGATCGGCGACCTGATGACCCGGAGCACGAAACCGGAGAACTGGTAGTGTGGGATACGCTCTATCATCTGGTCTTCTATCCTCTCTTTCTGCTTACGATGCGGGTTGTCGCCATCTGGTCGCCGAAAATTCGTCGCGGACTGAAGGGACGGGCCGACTGGCGGGGTCCGGTCAGTCGCATTCCGGCAACGCCTGAACGGGTTTTCCGGATTCACTTCCACGTCGCCTCCGTCGGCGAGTTCGAACAGGCGATCCCGCTGATCGAGGCTCTTCGCCGGGAAGATCGCGCCTACAGAATTACCGTCTCTTTCTTCTCCTCGAGCGGCTACGATCTCCGCAAAGGCTTTCCGCAGACTGACGGCGTCTGCTATCTGCCGCACGACCGGCAGAGCGACATGAATGCGTTCATGAATCTGCTCTCTCCCGACCTTGTGATTATCATCCGCTACGATCTCTGGCCGGAGTTCGTTCGCCAGACCCAGCTTCGCGGGATACCGGCGGTGTTGATCAACGGTGTGCTGCGGCAGAATTCCGTCCGGTTCTTCCCACTGGTCCGCACGTTCTTCTCCGCATTATATGGACGCCTTGCGCTGATTGCAGCCGTCGAGGAAGAGGACCGTGAGGCCTTTCTGAACCTTGCGCCCGATGTTCCCGTGCTGACGATGGGGGATACCCGCTACGACCGGGTAGAGGCGCGATTCCGGCGAGGGGAGTTTGCCGATGAGGTGGAACTCGTCCGGGCGCTTGCCGGGGGGCGTCTTGTCCTTGTTGCCGGAAGTACCTGGCCCGAAGACGAACGTCTGTTGGGAGAGATCGCCCCTTCCGATGCGCTCTTCACGGTCATCGTTCCTCACGAACCAACTCCCGACCACATCTCGGCACTCTGCGATATGATGCCGGATGCCCGGACGCTCAGCCAGTTTCTGCACCCGGATACCGGCGAGACCGATGGACTTCCTCTGCGGAGACTGATCGTCGACCGCCTCGGCCTTCTGGCTGAACTCTACCGGGTCGGAGATATGGCGTGGGTGGGGGGAGGATTCGGCGCCGGCGTTCACAGTCTTCTGGAACCGGCTGCGTGCGGACTGCCGCTGATGTGCGGACCGAAGATCGAACGGTCGCGGGATGCACTGGCCTTGCAGCGTGAGGGAATCCTTGAGGTCGTCACAGGGGAGACGGCTCTTCGGAACTATATCGGTCGTCTGATCGAAGACGACCGGTTCAGGCGTGAGCGTGGCGAGATGGCCGGAGCATTCGTCGCCGAACGTACCGGTGGAACGGAG
>CAMLOB010000094.1 GCA_946481475.1 uncultured Chlorobiota bacterium
GAGTTTCTCTACTCGGTTGAGAACCGAAGGGACGGACCTGCCGATACGTGCGGCTACCTGCTTGATCGGCTCGATCGGATAGTATGTCCGGAGAATCCGGTCTTCCTTCGGGCTGTACTCGTTCCCGTTTGGCTCCCTCCGCAATCCCAACATGCCGGCACGTTGGCCGAGAGCTGCCGGAGTGCAGCCGATGCGGGCGGCCAGCTCTCTGTTGGGAATCTTCCCGTACATCTTCCGCATCAGTTGATCATCCTCCTTGCTCCAGTGATGGCGCATCGGCCTCTCTTCCTGAAGCTTCAGTATCCGGATGCGGCTCTCAACCGAACCGACCGATCGTCCCAACGCATCAGCCAGCTTGCGATATCCCATCGTGCCGTAGAGTTCCTTCAGTTTCCGAATCTCCCCGTCCGTCCAGGGATCGCCTGCCGGTGGAGCGGTCAGGCCGAGCTTCCGTGCGTGGGTACGGATTGCTCCGACGGACCGTCCCATCTTCCGGGACAACTCTGTGCCGGTCATTCGATGATACTCCCGGCGCAGGATCCGGTCTTCTTCTTCGGTCCATGCCTGTGCCGGTTCGGCCCGTCTTCCGGAGAGAGGGGGGAGGCCGAGAATGTGGGCGTGGGACTTCACCGACGCTGGTGTTCGCTCCAGACTCTGTGCCAGTTCCTTCAAGTTCTTGCGACCGAAATCGCGGCGCAGAATCTCTTTCTCTTCTTCGGTCCAGATGCGTCGTGACCAGTGGATGAGTCCGAGGTAGTGCAGATGGCCGATCACCGAGTCGATTGTCCGGTCGAGTAGTTCGGCGATCTCCTCAACGCTGTGCGTCGCGTAGAGTTCCTTCAGTCGTTCGGACTCCTCCTCGGTCCAGACATTCATGTGGAAGCCGGGAATCTTCAGCTTGTGCGCGCGATGGTGAACGCCATGCACGGTTCTGCCGAGCAGCGCAGCGGTGTAGACGGCTCCGTGGGTGGTATAGAACTTCTCAAGGGTTCGATCCTCCTGCTCACTCCAGGGCTTCCGCCGGTTGGAGGTATCCGGGGGGGGAGGTTCAGGTAGTTCGGTCCATCGACCGTGTCGTTTCTCAGCCATCTCTGTCGAATTGTCCGGATAGAATAGAGGTCGCTGTCATTGATAAAGTATACAAAAGGGAGGGAAGGTAGGAAATGGAAAGAGGCTACCGCTCCTGATGTATCATCCGCCGTGGCGGATACTCTGTTCAATCTCTACGCTATCGTTCCTGACACACGACCACAGTACTCCGCTCAAATACCAGCTCGTCCGGCTCGGTCACGATCCGGTTGGTGATGATGTATTCTTCGCCTTGGACAAATCCCGAGAGCTCGATCTCCGTGGTGTCGTCGGTTCTGCCGGTGGAGTGGGAGAGGAGGGAGGGGTCGTAGTCGAATGTGCTTGCCCCGATGGTCTGCCCCCGCTCGTTGAGAAATGCAGTCCAGTCGAAGGGGAAGCGTTCGCGGTCGCTCGGGTCTACCGGGGTTTTCTGTCTGTCGATCCAGGTGTTGAGCATGATGTCGGATGAGATTTACAGTTGGTTCTGCTTCGGTACGATGACGCGGCGTGACTCGCTGAAGATGACCACCAGGCGGTCGTTGCTTGTGTCGGGGACCACGGCGAAGCGGGAGAAGATGGAGCCGAGCTGGAGATCTGTTCCCGCAAGTGTTGTCGGCCGGTTCAGCAGTCCGGAGATGGAGATGTCCTGGCGATCTCGTCCGATGAGTGCTTGAAGAAAGTGGAGGGTGATCGTTGCCGCTGATTCTTGCTGAAGTTCGGAGGACAGATGCAGTCCTTTCAGCACTGCTGCTGTGGTGTTCGAGGCTTCCAGTTCGAGAGAGCCGATAACCAGTATCTGCCGTATCCTGACTGCTGTCTGTTCTGTTCCTGTCGTCATCCCGGCGCAGCTTGCCGTCCGAACAGGTGCGGCGCTTCCATCGCCAACAATGCGGACGTCCGAGATGAGCAATCCCTCTTTGCGCACTGTCCCCACGCTTCTCAGGTTCACGGCATCCGTAAGGATCATTCCTTTTCTCTGGACGGACTTCCCGGCGGCCCTGATCCCCTGACGGTTGAATGCCGAGAGCTGCAACCCGGCGAGCGTGAGCCGGGCGAAGATTGATTGTCGGCTCGTGCTCGCCACGGCAAGGAAGACCTCGACGGAACTCTCTGTCCGGATGGCCTCGATTCCGGACAGCGCGATCATACCGGTCCGAATCATCGTTGATCGACTCTTTCCGGAAGCGAGCGTCGTTCCTGCCGCTGATCGTAGTGGTCGAATCGCAGCCGTGCTGATAGAGGAAGGGAGAACCTGACTGACAGGGAATGTCGATCGTTGAAGCGTGCCTCTTTGCCGCACAGTCATGAGTACCTGAGCAGAGGGGAGAACCTGCCGCTGGAGGATACCCCGGTCTGTTGTAGTTGTGCGGTTTTGACTTCCGAGATTCGTGTTGATGGAGGTTCTGCCGGACTGGACCGCCTGATCCATGATGAGGGCTGAGAGATGTCGGCCGGATCGTGTCGCAACGACTTCGATACTGCTCACCGTTGCGAAGCCCGAGAGTGTGACCGTCTCACCGGCCGCACTCGCCGATGCGCCGAACTGCGTCTTGCCGAACTGTGATGTTCCGAACATGATGGCCTCCGGATCAGGTGACGTTGATGCCGATCAGCGGCATGTTCAGACCGGTTCGGTAGGAGTAGGGGGGCGAGAGCGTCAGCGGGAGGGTGCCGAACGTGTGGCCGGTCTGGATCAACTGACGTGTGCTGTTCAGTGCACTCTGCGGGAAGAGGTGGTAGAACCCGGCGTCGGCGATGCTTGCGGAGCGGACCTGGACCTGCGTTGCCGAGTTGTGAACGAAGGCCCCGGCGTACATCGCCGGCGGCAGCGTCTCATCGACGCTGACCGGTTTCAGTCCGGTCGAGTCGACCGGGAGGGTCCCGCCATCGACAACCAGCTCGAAGTCGAGTCCTCCGGTCGGTCGGTAGAGTCCGAGCCGTCCCTGCCCGCCGAGCGTTCCGGCACCGGCGATGTCGATCATCAGGGTGTCAATTGCTACTTCTTCGTAGACCAGGATCGGGACGAGGATCAACTGGTCCTTGTCGATGAACGTGCCGGCAAACCCGTCGTTGCGGTAGGGGACGGTATAGATGCCGGGAGCCATGCCCCAGCCGTTGACCTGAAACTGCTCAAGGCTAATGACCGCCTCCTGCAGTTCGGTGAGATGCTCGGCAGTCATCACCAACTCGACGGTGTCGCCACTTGACCACGCTTCGGCGTTCGTCCCGCCGTACCCCCGGCCTCCAGAGAGAACGGTAAAGTTGTTGCCGCTACGGGAGCCGACAAGAACCAGCTCGTTCATTGTGCCGTCGGTGATGCGGAGGATCTGTTGCCCGCTCGGCCACGCAGAACCACCCGAAGGAATAGAAAACGCCGAAGCCCCCGCACCAATGTCGGCCGCGAGCGTCGAGGAGAGGTAGTTGCGAGCTTCAGAGAATGATGTTGACATAAGTTCATGTGTTTGCCCCCTTGAGGGGGCTGTCGAGCGAAGCGAGACGGGGGTGTCTTCTCCCTTGAGGGAGATGTCCCGCGAAGCGGGACAGAGGGTGCGCCGGCGATCTCGACTCCCTCTGAAATTCAGTTAGATCGCCACCAACCTCCCATCTACCCCGCACCACGCCCGTTTCCGCAGGCTCCAACCGGCGTGCCCCGCGCGAAGTCTTGACATCACGTCAAGCCGGGGCACTTCAGTCCGTCGTCCTGCTTCTGAACGGCCGTGCCTTGCTCCACGTCGTCAGTCGTCCCCTGCGGGTTGCTCACTTCGTCGCACAGCTCCTGCGTTTGCCCCCCTCCGGGTCCGCCTGCCGCCGTTCCGCTGCGCCATCGCCGTCCGGTCCTGATCGCTCTACCAGATCGTCACCAACTTCCGGTCGGCCAACGCGCCACGCCCGTTTCCGCAAGCTCCAACCGGCGTGCCCCGCGCGAAGCCTCGACCTTACATTAAGCCAGGGCCTTGCAGCCCGTCGTCCGGATCCGAAGCGGCCATGCTTCGCTCCACGTCAGGCTCCGCCCCGGCGCCACGCTCGCACGCTTCCGTCGCTTTGCTCCTCCAGCGACGCTCGCAGGCTCTGGGGCTCCGCCTGCCGCTCCACTCAGCATAGTCGCGAGAACCCGACTCCACACTCTATAAACTCCAGGAACTCTCAACTCTATGAACTCACCCTTACACCAGTTCAATCTCCAACTCCCCCACACTGATCTTCACCTGATCCCCGTTCTCGATCAACTTCGAGTTGTCCTTCACCACAAACCCCGCCCCGTCCGATCCGATGTCGATCGCCGCTCCTCCGTTCGTCAGCGACAGTTCCAGAATCCCCGCCCCGCTGTTGACCACGTAGTACGTCGAGTTTGCACTGACGCCGGAGGGGAGATCGAAGCCCGGACAGGCGACCAGTTGCACACGGTCTCCGTCGTTGTAGGGATGTGCCGGCACGACGAGCTGGTTCGCGTCTGTCCCGTAATCGGTGGAGAAGTCGAAGCGCTGTCCGTGCAGACGACAGATCGCCCAGAGTGTCCCGCCGACCGAGCCGTCAAGGATGCCGATGCCGTAAACCCTCTCGAGATCGCCGGTTGCGGAGCCGAAGTCGATCTCCAGACTGTTGTTGATGGTTCGGTTTGCCGGAACACCCCACAGGCCGTCGGAGTTCTTCCGGGCGAGACTCGGCCCGGTCTCCTCGACCCCTCCGGAGCCGTCGAGGTCCGGGAGGGTGGAGAAGAGGGCAAGCCAGGGGGTGATCTCCGCCCCGATGGCGTTGGCCTGACCGGTAAGGAACTTGAGTTGTTCGTGTGCGAAATGATCGCTGTAGACTGACATGATGATGTGTGATTATCTGATCTGTGGATGCTCTGTGTGTGCTCTTTGCTTCGGGGGCGGATCGGGATGATTTGGTTCTCTCCGGGTGTCCGGGCGTCGGCATAAAGCCGCCGCCTACCAGTGTTTGACTCTTGACTCCTGACCCTCGACTTCAGATTCCCTCAACCAACACATACCGCAACTCCCCCTTCCCGTATCGCTTCAACTCCGATCGGACCAGCGTGATGAAACTCTTCCACTGGTCCGGCGGGATCGTCTGGCAGCCGAGGCTTGAGGTCGATCCCCAGCCGCCCCGGTGGATGTTGATGCCGAACCAGCCGGTCTCCTCGTAGTCCGGACGGCCGTCGCGGATCACCGTCACCGGCGCGGCCTGACGCAACGCCATGTAGCGCATCCGGTGGAGTCCGGGACGGTATCGCCAGATCCCGGCCTTCAGCCGTGCCATCCCCTTGTGGGTTCCGGTTCCGTAGCCTCGACGGTACCGACTCGGATCGCAGTTGGCATTGAAGGTGACGTAGGCGGTGGGGGAGAGGAAGATGATCGCGTCATCGTAGAGTCCGCGGTCGTTGACGCCCGGCTTGCCGAGGGTGTTGGCGTAGTAGCCTCGGACGGCCAGCAGAACGACGTCGTCGCGTACGCTGCGTGATCGAAGCAGTCCCTCTGCTTCAGATCTGGTCAGTCTCGGTCGGGATGTGGGGCGGATCGTGCTCATATCTCTTCTCACTTGTTTGTTGTTGTGCTATTGCCCCCTTGAGGGGGCTGCCGAGCGAAGCGAGGCGGGGGTGCTTCTCCCTTGAGGGAGATGTCGAGCGAAGCGAGACAGAGGGTGTTGTCCCCTCGCCTACACTCTCTGCCAACTCCCCAAAGCCTACCAACCCCCTCACCGCACCTTCGTCTCCAGCGACTTTACCCGCATCTTCAACTCGATCAACTCCTCGTTGTTGGCATCGGCCACCTGCCCCTTTGCCACCAGCATTGCCACCTGCTGCTGCATCCGGGCCAGATCCTCGCCCATCGTCATCAGCTTCGCCATGTGGAAGCCCAACATCGCCAGGAGCATCGTCTCGATGATCAGGCGGAAGACATCTGTTCGCTGCATTGCTCGTTCTCCTGCTTCGGGTTCTTCTGGGGGATGCCGGTTCTGTGGGCCGCGCGCAGTTCACCGCAATCTCCCACTGCGCGCGGTGCGCTGCCCGGTTCGTTCTCAGGCGGCACGCGATTACGACCTTCTCCGACCGCCGCGAGCCTCGTCCTTGCCTGATCCGTTACCGCCGGACGGATCGTTCGTGTGGCTCGCTCTATGGTGGCGGTCCCCGCCCAATTCCGTCCGGGGCAGGCAGGTCGACCCCGGGGCTTCTTCGGGGCAGCGCGTCCTGTCGCAGTGGGGTCGCTGGGTGCCTGCGCGCTGTGTGCGGGTCGCTCGGTCGGGGTGTTCCCGGCTCTCTTTCCTCTCGGAGGTCTGTCATGTCTGCTTTCTCGTTTGCCTCGTCTCTTTCGGCTCTTCGTTCCTTCGCCGCTGCTCTGTCAGGTGCCTGGCTTGCCCCGGCGTCGGTCGTCTCGGCCGGTTCGCGGCTCTTCTGCTTCTCGGTCGGTTCCACGGCTGCGGTCGGGGGCTTTGTCCGTCGTGCCCGTTCTCTCGGCTTCTGTGTCGCCGTCGGCCGCTGTCCCTTCTCGGGTGTCTGGCTCGTCGGTGTCGGTCCGTCGGTCTCCTCGGCTCTTTCGGCGGTGCGCGGTCTTCGCGGTTGTTCGGCGGTCTCGCGTCTGCCGTCGGTCGTCCGGGTCTGGTCGCCGGTCTTCTCCGGTTTTCTCGGCTTCGGTGTCGGTCTCGGTCGTGCCCGCTCGGTTGCCGGTCTCGGCTGGGTCCGTCCGGGTTCTGTCTGCCGTGGCCTCTTCTGGCGTCGTCTCTCCCGTTCGCGCTGGCCGGTCCTCTGTGCCCGGCCGGGGGCGCTCGGTCGGCTTCGGTTGCCGTCGGGGTCAGTTCCTGCTCTGCCGTCGCCGGTCTTTCCTCCGTTTGCCCCGTCGGTCCGTCTCGGTTCTCCGTTCGCGCTGGTCCGGTTCCTGCTCGGTTCCGGTTGTCGTTCGGTCTGCTGGTTCGGTCCCGGCGCGCTGTGCTGTTCGGCGGTCTGTCGTGTCCGCTTCGGTTCGTTCGGTCGTGCCGCTCGCGCGTGTGCCTCTCTGGCCGGTTCGTGGTGCGTTCGTGCCTCCTCCGGCGGGGGCTGGGTCGTCTTCGTGCCGTTCGGCGGCTGGCCGGGTCTTCGGCCTCTGTTCGCGTCGCTCGGTTCGCTCTCCCGCTCGGGGCTTCTGGCCCCGTCCGGGGGAGAGATCGCGAATTATGCGAGATTCTCGGTCGCCTCAAATCGGACGGCATACCAGGTCATCGTTCCGACGACCCGGTCGAAGGTCGCCCGATCCGTCCGCCAGCTCAAGCCCTCGACAAAGGGGAAGCCGTTCACGATCCCGATGACGCGGTCGATCATGTCGAACACGCCGGGGACTTTGCCGGAGTTGCGGATCAGCGGCATCCCGATCTTGACGACGAGTCGGACCGACCGGCTGGAGCCGTCCGCAGCGTAGACGTAGGGTTCGATCCACATGCGGATCTCTCCGTTGGGACTGGTGACGTTGTCTCCGTTGTCGTCCGGCGTGACGAGGACAACGAAGAGTTCGGGGACGTCGCCGGTGAGCTTCTCGAAGGTGGTCTTCTCGGCCAGTCGGAGTTGCATGGAGATCGCTCCTCAGGATGATGTCTACAGCGGAGAAGGAGGCAACTTGTCGGCATCCTTGGTGAGGATGGCCTGCAGTCCGCTGAGGAGCGTGAAGAGGACGGCAACGATGATGAGCCAGACGGCCATGTCGGGACTCATCCTGACGGCCCCGTCGACGATCGTGACGCTGTTTGCGGTCAGGATGGTGGCCAGGAATCCGAGGACGATTTTGATGATCCCGGTCCAGGTGGTTTTGGGATTGTTCATAGTGGTCACCCATAGTTGAAGTTGTTGAACAAGTGAGCGTGAACGGATCACCCCGTTATCGGGAAGAGCAGGGTGCTGCGCTTCCTCCTGATCTGTTTTGAAGTCGTCGAATCGGACGACATGTCGCGGAGGTGTCGGTTCGGGTTTTGGTCGTGTCATATCTTCTCCCTTGAGGGAGATGTCCGCCGCAGGCGGACAGAGGGTGTGCCGGCGATCTCGATCTCCCCCTGAAATTCAGTTCTCAATACATCTTTAACTTCCGGTCAGCCAACGCACCACGCCCGTCTCCCTCGCTTCGCTCGCTCTACCGGCGTGCCCCGCGCAAAGCCTCGACATCGCATCAAGCCAGGGCACTTCAGTCCGTCATCCCGCTTCTGAACGGCCGTGCCTTGCTCCACGTCGTCAGTCGTCCCCTGCGGGTTGCTCACTTTGTCGCGGAGCTCCTGCGTTCGCCCCCCTCCGGGTCCGCCTGCCGCCGTTCCGCTGCGTCATCGCCGTCCAATCCCGCATCCTCTACCAGATCGTTACCACCTTCCGGTCCGCCATCACACCACGCCCGTTTCCGCAAGCTCCAACCGGCGTGCCCCGCGCGAAGCCTCGATCTCCTGTCAAGCCAGGGTCGTGCATTCCCTCGTCCTGTGCTGAAGCGGCCATGCCTCCCTCCGCGTCCGGCTCCGCCCCTTCGCCCATACCCTCCGTTCGTCGCTTCGCTCCGCCCGCGCCGGTTGCCCGCTCCGGGGCTCCACCTCCCGCTCCGGTCGGCTTCGCCGCCTGTTCTGAAAACTCATACACTCATCCGCCACGGCGGACTCAGACACTCTCACACTCTATGGCATCCTCCCCAACAACTCCTCCGAGAAAAACCGGTCATCCCGATCCTTGTTCGTGAAGAAGAACGCCGAGGAGTTCTCATCGGCCTCCACACCGATCGCCAGGCGTCCCGCTCTGATCTCTTCGAGAATTCCTCGCGCATCCTCGAAACGTGCCTTGTAGGTCTCCAGTCCCCGCCGCTGGTGCAGGAAGTGGAGCGTCAGGTCGACCGACAGTCGACGGATCAGCTTCGGGACGGGGGAGAGGGGGACCTCCAGTCGACCGCTGATGTGCGAGTCGATGATCGCATCGGCGTCCTCGATGGCGGCGGCCAGGACCTTGTCGTTGACCTGACCGAGCCCGCGGTCGTCGGTCAGCTTGACCAGGTCAATCTCGGGTTGTCGCAGGACGATATCGTCGGCAGTGCAGTAGGACATAGTGATCTCTTCAAAAGACAACAACGGGAGAGGACAAGCCTCCGTGTCCTCTCCCGCTGATCACCCGGATGTCACCTCATCATCCGGATGGTGTGTGGCAACAACCGTACCCACATCATTCTTTGTCGCTCTTGGTCGGAGCGAGCGGACGTGACCGCCGTCGATCAACCGGTCTGCTTCCCGCAGCGGGAGGCTGATCGCCTCGCCGGGTGTGACGTATTCTCCGTTGAACTTGACCGATCCGATGACTTCGACTTCCAGCAGCTCCTCGGTCGGTTTCTCTACGTTCTGTGTTCTCTTTGCCATGATTCTGTTGGACGTTGATCGGTAGTGCTCTTCGCTTCGGTTATCAGTGATGCGGCTCGTCTTCCTCTACGTATCCTACCGTCGGCGTAAAGCCGCCGGCTACCCCTTACTCTCACACTCCTGCACTCACGGACTCTCAAACTCTATTGCACTGTCGCCGCCACCCAGCTCCCGACCCGCTTCGGCATCGGAAGGGGACGGGAGGCAGCCAGAATCCAGCGACCCGACGGGTCTTCCTCGGTCCAGCTCTTGCTGAAGATCTCGCCGCTGAAGGCGACGTCGGCTTCCGGTACCAGTCCGAAGAATCGTTCGGTGTCCATCTCGAAGTCCGCGCTCAGCATCACCATCATGTTGTCCGGGATCATCCGACCGGTCGTTCCGTCGTGATCGGTGTACTGGTGGTTGTACACGTAGCACTCGATCTCGTTGTAGCGTCCCATGTAGCGGGCGGTCGACTTCCGCAGGTCAAGCTCTAACGTCCCGGCCTGTATGCCCCGGTTGTCGAGCTCCTTCCGGATGTCGTCGTTCTTGCGGAAGCTCTTGGCGGCAGAACGACCGAAGAGGGCATATCCGGCACCAACACCGCTGTAGGTGTCGATCAGGTCGGCCCAGTCCATGAAGTCGCCGGGGATGTCGGGGGCACTGTCGTTCCAGCGGCTGGTGCCGGCAAGAGCGGGCGTCAACTCGGCCGGGAGGTTCAGGTCGACCTCGACGTGCGTCTCGCCGTCGTCGTAGATGAAGCCGCCGGCGGTCAGGAGCTGTGCGGCCATCCACTCCTCGCGACGCATCGTCCGGTTCTTCAGGACGGTCAGGTAGCGGTTGATGGCGCGGCGTCTGGCCTGCTCAACGCTCTTCGCCGACTGCGAGTAGATGCCGTTGAGCGAGAAGTTCTTCTGGAGTTCCTTCGCGGTCGCCTGGATGCGCTCACGGACGTAGGGCATCTCGATCGACTTGAGGTTGTCGGACTTCTTGCGGACGGTCTTGCCGGTCGACTCGACGTAGCGGAAGTGTGCCAGACCGTTCTCCCCCTCGAAGACCATGGACGTGCCGTCCTTGTCCTTCAGGGTGAAGGTG
>CAMLOB010000095.1 GCA_946481475.1 uncultured Chlorobiota bacterium
AATGACACACAATACCATATAATAGACTCTGAAAGTAGAAAAAACGAATACACTAACTCCCACCTAACACGACACCCTTCCGGAACGCCGACTCTACCACGGGCACGAACATCCGATCATGCAGGCCAAGGCCCGGATGGAGGAGATATTCATCCGCATGGGCTTTGCCGTCGCCACGGGTCCGGACATCGAGGACGACTATCACAACTTCGAGGCGCTGAACTTTCCGCCGGACCATCCGGCACGGGACATGCAGGATACGTTCTTCGTAAAGCACGGCGACCGCGAGGACCTGCTGCTGCGGACGCACACATCTCCGGTGCAGATTCGTCTGATGCAGTCGCAGAAACCGCCGATCCGGGCGATCATGCCGGGACGGGTCTACCGGAACGAGGCGATCACCGCACGGGCGCTGGCCGAGTTCTATCAGGTCGAGGGACTCTACATCGACAAAGGGGTGACGATGGCGCAGTTGAAGGGGACGCTCTTCGAATTCGCCCGGGCCTACTACGGCGAGGGGATCCGCTTCCGTTTCCGTCCCTCCTTCTTCCCCTTCACCGAACCGTCGGCGGAGATGGACATCACCTGTTTTCTGTGTGAGGGAAAGGGGTGCCGGGTCTGCAAATATTCCGGCTGGCTGGAGATTCTCGGCTGCGGCATGGTCCACCCGAGCGTCCTGGCCGGCTGCGGCATCGATCCCGAAGAGTACAGCGGCTACGCCTTCGGCATGGGAATCGAACGAACGCAGATGCTGGCGATCGGACTGGACGACATCCGGTTGTTCTATGAGAACGATATGCGGTTTCTGGAGCAGTTCTGACTCCGGGATCTTTCCCTCCCTGTCCGACAAACGAGTACACGGATCAGACGGATGGAACAGGATCGGCACGGATCATATCCGTGTGCATCCGTTCCGATCCGTCTGATCCGTGTACGTTTTTATCCGATCTCCACAAACGGACTCAGAGCCGTGAAATCTCCTCGGCCAGCACATAGATCGCCATCAGGATCAGAAGCAGCGCAAACCAGCGGCGAAGCCTTCCCGGCTCGGTACGCTTTGCCAGAGCCGTCCCTGCAAAGACTCCGGCAAATGTGAGAAGGGTGAAGACGACCAGCGCAATCCAGAGGGGGATGTCGCCGATCAAGGTCGTCATGAATCCCGCTCTGACATCTCCGTCGACCAGATAGCGCGTGAAGGCGACTGCGGCGTTCAACGCGATAATCATCAGACTTGTGCCGACCGCCCGCTTCGTTCCCATCCCTACAAGAAAGATCAGCGCAGGCACATACATGAAACCGCCGCCGACTCCGACAAAGCCGATCAGCAGACCGACGAGGGCGCCGATCAGCAGAAGAATCCAGAACGGCTTCGCCTCCACCTCTCCTCCGGATTCCGGTCTGCCCCGGAACATGAAGAAGGCGGCCCCCAGCATCACACAACCGAAGAAGATCATCTGGATCACGTCGGCGATGCGCAATCCGAGCTCCGCCCCGGCAAGCGAGCCGAGCATCGAGCCGAGGGCAAAGTAGATCGCTGCGGAAAGATCGACGTTCCCTTCCCTGCGATGAGAGAGAGAGCCGATGAAACTGGTAAGACCGACCACCGCCAGACTTGCCGGAATGGCAAGCGATCGATCGATGCCGAGCACATAAACGAAGACGGGGACGGCGAGAATACTCCCGCCCCCCCCGAGCAGTCCGAGAGAGAATCCGACCGGCAACGCCAGAAGGAGTCCCCAGTACGCCATCGTCATCTCCGCGCCCCCGGCACATCCGATGAACTCCCTTCCTTAGCCTCCACATCCTCGGTAAGATATTCCGAGCGAGTAACCGCACCGGGATCGCCGACGACGACGATGGTGAAATTATCCATGTAGCGGAGAGCCGCCTCGTTCAGTTCCTCCGGCGTCACCTTGATAAAGCGCTCCAGCGAACGATAGGCTTCACGCCAGTCTCCCTTGTAGAACCATGCCGACCCGAGCTCCGTTGCCTGGGATTCGGCCGTCTGCATATCCAGATATTGTCCGGTATACCAGGTGGCCGGAACTTCGGAAAGATATTCCTCCCGGATAATGTTGTCCTGGAAGAAATCCAGAATATTGTTCCGGGTCACCCGCCAGGCCGAATCGGGCAAAGCGGTCGAGATGCTGATGTCGCCGAATCCGATCCTGTGATTATAGGTGGAGGCGTCCGGAGCATAGCTCAGGTTCCGCTCGATACGAATCTCCCGGAACAGGAATCCCCCCACAAAGCTTCGAAGCCTCTCCATCGCATAGAAGAGATCATCGTCGTGTTCCGGACCGAGAAAACGGACGACAAGATAGTTCGTCGGGATCGCCTCCCGTCCCCACGGACTGCGCACAAGAAGGGAGGGACGACTTGCGTTCTGCGGAATCGGCACCTTCGGATCCTTGTAGGATCCTTTCGGCAACGTGGCCAGGGTCGCCTTGATCTTCTCGGTAATCTCCTGACGCGTCACGTTCCCCACAACAACCAGAAAGAGACGGGATTTGACGAAGAGTTCCTTGTGATAGGCGCGCAGATCCTGCTCGGTAATCCTCTCGAAATCGGCCTCCTGTGTGATGCGTCCGTACGGATGCCCATAGAAGAAGACGCTGTCGGCAAGGTACTCTGCGTAGGATTCCGGAACGATCGTCCGGTTCCGCACGCCGGTAATTGCCCGCTCGCGGATATTGGTCATGGCAACCGGATCGAACGACGGATCGGTAATCATTCCGGCGAACAGACTCCAGGCCCGGTCGAAATTCTCGTCGACGCAGCGGAGCGTCAACGTCGAGAAATCCCGTTCGGCCGTCGCCCCCAGCCCCAGATGCATCCGGTCGCGCTCGCGAAGGAAATCGCTCCGGTCCATCCAGGCCGGTCCGCTGAAGCGGGGAACATCCAGAGCCATCTGCTCGACCGCAGGAGAGATGCCTTCAGGAAGGGCGGGCAGTCCTCCCCGGATATAGAGCTTCGTCACAACCGTGTGGAAGCTGGAACCGGTCGGACGGAGGATCACCTTCAGTCCGTCGACGGTAAACTCCTCTATCTCTTCCGGAATCTCCGTAGCGGCCGCGCGGAGCATCTCGTTGATATCATCCTCTTCCACAACCGTCACGCCCCCCTGAGCATCGCTTTCCCGGTCACCGACTCGCTGGCTCCCGGTGGTCCCCCCCCCGGTTGTTTCCTTTGCGCTGCTGCAGGCAAAGAACAAGAGGGGAAGCAAGAGAAGCACGCCGCTCCGTCGTAATTGCGTCAATGAAATCCACCGAAGCGGAATATGTGTTGTGATCATATCGGTAATGTTCTGCGTTGCGTTGTCACATAGTTGCGGTTATCGAAGCACGGTCGACGGAGTCAGATTCAGGTTCCCCAGCATTGTCGGATTTGCCGCAACGCCGAGAACATAGTTTTTCCCTTTGATGTAGGTCCGGACAAAATTCTGAATATCCTCTCGGGTTACCTGCGAAAGGTTGTCCAGATAGCCCCGGAAGTAATCCAGACCACCGGTCGTACTCCACCAGAAACCGATCGTATGGGTCCACTCGTTCGTCTCCTCAGCATCATAGAGATGCTCGACCCGCAGGTATGCCTTTGCGGTCTCAAGCTCCTCATCGGTGAAATAGTCCGGCGAATCGAATGCCTGGATCTCGTTCCAGAGGACCTTCATCGCTTCCTTGACCTTCTCTTCGGTTGAGGCTATCGACACGGCAATCGGTCCGGTATAATTCTGCGTGTAGTAGCTGAACCCGGCAGACTGTGCCAGTCCGCTTTCGACAAGGCGCCGCTGGAAGCGGGACTGATCCTGCGAAAGGATATAGATGAAGACATCGGCGGCATAGGTCGCCTCCGGGTCAAGCGATACGGAGGGACCGTGCCACTGATAATTGACCTGCACAAGGTTGATCGGCGACGGGACCTGGACAAAGACCTTCTCTTCCAGAGGTTCCGGGAACGGAGGGGGATCGGCCTTGAACGGGTCGGGTCCACGCTCCCACGAGGTAAAGTAGCGCTCGGTCATCCGATGCACCGTCGCCGAATCCACATCGCCGGCGATAACCAGCAGAGAGTTGTTCGGGATATAGTACTTCTTCTGAATCTCCCGCATCTTCTCCACGGTTGCCGAGCCGATCACGTCCCGCTGACCGATCGGCTCCTTCCGCGTGAAATTGTCCCGCCAGGTCACCGAGTCCATAACGCGAAGGAAGGAGAAGAGAGGACTTGCCTCATGGCGGTCGAATTCGCCGAGCACCACTTCTCGCTCACGCTCAAGCTCGGTCTTGTTGAACAGAGGAGTCTGGATCGTGTTGGCCATCAACTCCATTCCGAGCTGCAGGTTCTGCGAGGGGAGCGTGAAGTAATAGTTCACGACCTCCTCCCGGGTTGTGGCATTCCAGATCGCTCCGATCTTGCTCAGATAGCTCAGGAAGTCCTGGGAACGGGTATAGTTCTTGTTCCCTTTGAAAAACATGTGTTCGTAGAGGTGGGAAAGCCCGGCAAACTCCGGTCCTTCGGTAAAAGAGCCGTTCCGGACGGCAAGCTCGATCGTGACGATCGGGGCCAGATGATTCTCCACAATAACCACTTCAAGTCCGTTCTCCAGAACAAAGCTCTTGTAGTCTTTCTCCGGGTTCACCTCCGATCCTGTAGCAAACAGACTCTGTGCACAGAGGAGAGAAATGAGAAGCAGAAGCGACAATCCCGGCAGATGCCGTCGGCTTCCGATTGAATATTGATACTTCATACGGGTCTTATGTTGTTCCATAGTACGGGATCTGTGATAAAGGCTGCTGAATATACGAAGAACGGTCTTCGGTCACGGGATTTCCCCCACACCCTTGCAGTGCCGGTTTTGCGACGGTACAAAGGAAGAGATGTTCCCCCTTTCCATCGACCGCCTGAGGACGTTGTTCTTTCCGGCTGCAACAAATCCGCACAGAGTTCTTCTTCCTATCTCCTATTTTAAAGTATCGCAACCGAATTGTCTGGTATCGTTTTTCACCGTTGCGGGATTGGTACCCGCTTCGAGTTTCCGTTTTGTTCCACAGGTTGCGACGTGAACCGATGAGTATTTATGAAAGGAAGAGCATTCCTGCGGGTGCCGGGCGTGGTCGCAATTCTTATAGCGACTCTCTGCGCCGTTGTCCACACACAGCCCCATCCGGACTATCCCACGTCCGATCCTTCGTTGAACGAATACACGAATCTGGCCGCCACGCTTCTGGCCGAAGACGTCAAGCATACCTACGGCGGGGATGCCTGGACCGACAGTCTCTTCATTGCCTTTGACTTCGTCGTCTACAACAAGAAAAATCAGGAGGTTGCCCGTTATCACAACGAGTGGAACCGTCTGAGCGATGAAGGGATGCTGATCGGCAAACTCTCCGACGGACGGGTCTACCAGGCCAGGTTCACCAGCGTGGGCAACTGCCTGGGAACGATGACGATCGACTCGCAGGAAGTTGCTGCCGAACACCTGTCGGCCGCACTGCGAATGGCGTGTGACCGGCTGAACAGCAATCTGCACTGGCTGCTTACCCCGCTCCGCCTGCTGGACCCCGGCATCGGTCTGGAACTCCTGAACGATTCGCTTATCGACGGCAAGCAGGTGACGCCCATGAAGGTCATGTTCAACGATTCCCTCTCCTCGGCCTCTGATGTTCTCATCTACATCAACACCAGCTACAAGAATATCGAGCGGTGGCGGGTGAACTACGACGGCAACTATCGCGAATACATCTGGCGCCTGACCCGCCGCATCGGTCCCTACCTCTTTGCCACCCGGCTCTGGGCCGAAGACTTCCAGACGTACATCCAGCTTGAGAGAATCAGGATCAAGAAGCTTCCGGAAGAAGAGACGCCGCAAGGAAGCACCGAGGAATAGGACGAACGACTTTCCGAAGAGTCCCCCATCCCGAAAACGATTCCGACGCGGAGAGAAGCTGTTTCTATCTTCCCCCCGAATAGTTTCTCTTCCGATTGCGGATATAGTCCACAAAGAGCATTTCTCCCAGCTTCCCGAGTCCGGTATAGTATGCCCGCCCCTGATTTGCCTTCGTCAGGTCCTCGACGAAATTCACCAGATAGGAATCTCTGGCCACCATGAATGTGCTGATCGTAATCCGTTCCCTGCGGCATGCCACCGCCTCATCCAGCGTCTTGTTGACGATGCGGGGATCGAGTCCGAAGGAGTTCTTGTAGAGTCGTCCCGCATCGTCGAACATGGCCGAAGGTTTGCCGTCGGTAATCATGAAGATTTGCCGGTTGGCTCCGCGCGACCGGCGCAACAGCGAGCGGGCCATGCGCAATCCCGCCCGTGTATTGGTATGGAATGGGCCGACGCTGACAAAGGGGAGATCGTGCAGACTGACCTCCTGCGCATCGTCGCCGAAGAGAAGGACGTGAAGCCGGTCCTTCGGATAACGGGTAGTGATCAGTTCGGACAACGCCAGGGCCACCTGCTTTGCGGGGGTGATGCGATCCTCGCCGTAGAGAATCATCGAGTGGGAAATATCCAGCATCAGCACCGTCGCGACGCTTGTGCTCTGCTCGGTCTCCTGCACCCGGATATCCTCTTCACGCAGAGAGAATCCATCCGGATCGGCCACCCGCCGCAACGCGTTCGACAATGTCTCCGAGGCGTTGATGTTCGAAGGAGAATCACCGAAAACGTACTTCCGCAAATCTCCCGTCTGCTCGACGCCCGAACCGGTGTGCGGCGTCCGATGCTCCCCCGGTACTCCCTTCTTCAACGAAGTAAAGATCTCCTCCAGGGCGTCCCGCCTGATCCGTTGCCGTCCCTTCCCGGTCAGTCCGTATCCTCCCTCCCCCTCCTGATCTTCCCGGATCAACCCGGCCCGTTTCAACTCCTCGATGAATTCCTCCATCGTCATCTCTCCGAGAATGCCCCGCGACTGATCCAGATAATCAATCCACCGCAACGCCTCGTCGACATCACCCGAAGCCTTCATCAGCAGATAGCTGAAAAGCTTCAGAAGCTCTTCGAGCCTCTCCTCACGACTCAGTTTGTCGCCGTTCCAGTCGGTATACCGAATGCGCATGGAATCAATGCAAAATTGAAAATGATCCGCCGCGGCGGATTCAAAAACGGGAAGACAGGGATGTCGCGGGTCCGGTGACGAGCTCAAGCGCATATTTGTCGGTGCGGCAATGCGTATCCGACTCAATAAGAAATGCAAAGCGGAAGCAGATCGCACGAACGCCAGGAAGCTGAACAATCGATACGCCGCCGATCCTCCCCTGCGTTCCCCCCGGTCTGTTCTGCACTTCGGGCACCGACGTAGAAGCTCGACCTCCTCTGCAGATCCCGGCGCCGGAATAAATCCGGCGGCTACCAATGCCTATGCCTAACTCCCACACTCTCTCACCCCCACACTCTCTCACTCTCTCAAATTCAATTCGTCAACGCATAGACGATAATGTTCGTTCCGATCTTCAGAGCCGCTTCCCGCTTTTCCGGAGGATCGTTGTGAACCTCGGGGTCGGCCCAGCCGTCGCTCGGATTCGTCTCGAACGTGTAGAAGACGCAGAGACGATTCTCCTCGGTAAACAGACCAAGACCCTGCGGTGCCTTGTCGTCATGCTCATGAATTTTCGGCAATCCGTTCGGGAAGTCGAAAAAGGAATGGTAGACATCGTGCGAGAACGGGAGTTCGCGGAATTCCTGATCGGAAAAAACTTTCCTCATTTCACGCCGCACCGCCGTGTCCAGTCCGTAATCATCGTCGATGTAGAGGAACCCTCCGTTGTCGAGATAGCTCCGCAGACGTTTTGCCTCGGAATCGGTGAAGTCGATGTTGCCGTGACCGGTAAGGAAGATGATGGGGTAATTGAAAAGTTTGTCGCTTGAAAGCTCGACATACTCGAATGTCGGGCGGACATTGATCGTGGTGTTCTCGGCGACGTACTTCAGAAGATTCACCTCAGCCGACTGATCGTTGTACCAGTCACCACCGCCGGAATACTTCACCCGGGCAAGCACAATAGCGCTGGTGGAGGCGTTGTTCTCGTTCGTCTCCCCCCCTCCCTGAGCCAGAAGTGAGGAGACCGAAAGAATCGCGACAAGAATGATCGGAAGATACTTCATAGATGATGTAATGAATGCCGGGGACACTGAACCCAAGACTCGGCGGAAGGAACGGCATCGGTCATGTCCTCTTTATGCGATTGTTTCTTCAAGGTGCACCCGGAACTTCCGGTCTTCAACACAAAGGCACAATCCGCCGGGGCGGACACAAAGAAATCACAAAGGACGGACGTCCCGCTCCCACGGCGATCAGTGACGGTATTCCGTCGAAAATAGTGAGTTCGGCTCAAAACAGTTCCATCTGTCCCTTCCGACCGGGTCGACGAAAATTTGTGGTGGTCAGAGGAGTCGGCGCAGTGTTCAGTCCGAGCCTGCGGGCCGTCACCCTGAAGAGTTGTCCGATCGCCTCGGCCCGTGCGCCGGTTCCCGACATACGTTTGCCGAACTCCCCTCTGTTCAGCCCCTCTCCTTTCATCTCGCGAAGCGCGTTGCGGACCTTTGCCGCACGACCCGGCTCTTCACGATCAAGCCAGTCGAGAAAGATCGGTTTGACGGCCAGGGGAAGCCGAAGCAGGACATGTGCCCCCCACTTCGCTCCGGCATCGGCCGCAGCCGTGAGGATAGCCGGAACCTCCTCTTCGTTCAATCCAGGAATCACCGGAGCAACCATCGTCCCGACCGGTACTCCGGCAGTGGCCAGACGTTCAATCGCGCGGAGCCGCATCTCCGGCGTCGACGTACGGGGTTCCATCCGCCGGGCAAGGTCGCGGTCGAGCGTCGTGATCGAGAGGAAGACCATCGCACATCCCTCGGAAGCCATCTCGGCCAGCAGGTCGAGATCGCGGCAGACGAGAGCGTTCTTGGTGACGATGCCGACCGGATTGCGGAACTCCCGCATCACTTCCAGCACACGCCGCGTAATCCCGAGCCGCCGTTCCAGCGGCTGATACGGATCGGTTACGCCACTGATCGAGACCACCGTCGGCTTCCAGGAACGCCTCATCATCTCTTCCCGGGCAAGCTCCGGAGCGTTCCGTTTCACCAGAATCGTCGTCTCGAAATCGATCCCCGCATTGAAACCGAGATATTCATGCGTAGGGCGGGCATAGCAGTAGGCACATCCGTGTTCGCATCCCCGGTAGGGATTGATCGAGCGGGAGAAGGGAATGTCCGGACTCTCATTCCTGGCAAAGGCCGAACGGGAGGTATCCTCCAGAACGCGTGTTCGCGGATCGGGTTCCGGTTCCCCAAGCTCCCATCCGTCGTCAAACTCCTCACGGCCCGACGACGTAAAGCGATTCCCGGTGTCCAGATATGTCCCTCTACGTGCCATGTCGCAAAGATACTCGGATGAACACCAATGCGCAATTTTTCTTTGCGGAGTCGCAAAATTCCATCATTTTGGTGATGTCAATCCGGAGTTCGAATCCGCAAACCGTGTAGAACCCATGCTGTACAGTATTCCTTTCTCATTTCCCGAGGCCTACGGAGGTCTTGCCGAAGCCGACGGCATCGCCCGGTTCGACGGCAAGACGCTGACGCTGGAATTCCAGGTGAAGGATGCCGTCTTCGGCGTGGTGAAATCGGCGGTCAAGGAAGTGATCCTTCCGATCGAACAGATCGCGGCGGTCAGCTTCAAGCGCAAAACATTCCGTGCTCTGATCGACATCCGCTCCCATAAAGTCCACCACGAGCTGCCGGTTCAGAAAGGAGGAGAATTCACCATCGTCATCAAGCGGAAGTATCGCGAGGAAGGAGAGGAGTTCGCATCGGTGTTGCGCCTCGGAGTGTCGGAGGCGGCGTTGAAGAGACTGGAGGGAGACTGATGATTTTCGATTTGCGATTGACGAATGTCGAATGAGGAAGTCTATGCGGGGAACTCTCTCAGGAAACGCAGGCACTCCATTCGACATTCGAAAATCGGCACTCGGCATTTACCCTGCGATTCCGATACTCAACCATCCAACTACTGGACCCGCAACTATCCCAACTCCCTACTCGCTGTCTTCACCATCGCCGCCAGCAACGGAAACATGATCTCATGATGCCCGGCAACATCAAAGCCTTCCCCTCCGTCCTGCGTCGGCCTGGTGACCACGTTCATTCGGGGTCGGTAGTGGCGGATCATATCGAAGTTTGCCGTGGTGAAGTTGAAGACGGCCTCCGTCAGGATCTTGAAATTGGGAATCGTGACCAGACGGCCGCTCGACTGATCGCCCGACTCGTCCCCCCGCACCTCCACCAGCGTGAGTTTGAACACGCCGATGTCGATGACCCTGTCACTCGCGGGCGTGCTGCCCGCGGGCAC
>CAMLOB010000096.1 GCA_946481475.1 uncultured Chlorobiota bacterium
CCTCATAGATTGCACGATTTCTCAGGTTATCGTAAAAGGTTGCCCGGGCCTCGATCGCCACTCCCCGCACCGTCTCCCTGTCCTGAGCCGAGACGGCAAGACGAATATCATTGCGAATCGTGGTAATCGCAACCTCCAGACGGGAATCGGCCTCGCTGTCGTCGATCACCCGCAGACTGTTGTCCGCACGGAACCGGTCGATCAGCTCGTTGGTCAGATCGAACCGGATCGTCGAGCGTCCGAAGCCGCTGTTATCCTCGGCCTGCGGTATCAGAATCGTCCGCAGATGGGCCGGAGCCGATCCCCCACGGAACGAATAGCATCCCCCCGACAGGACTGCCGTCAGCAGCAACATCGTCCACAGAGCGGTTCGCCCCCCACTCTCTCCTCTCGTCAGTGGCGTACCGCCGCAACCGATGTTCCGATTCTCCGAGTTCTTACACATTACGCATCATCCGTTCCCATCCCCCGGATCTTCCCCTTCATCGTCATCGAAATACCCCTCTTCCTTGTATTGATTCAGCTTCCGGTAAAGCGTCCGCTCGCTGATGCCGAGAGCATCGGCGGCGCGGCGGCGGCTGTTATTGAACTTTTGCAGAACCCCGAGGATCATCATCCGCTCCACTTCTTCCAGATTTGTCGTCTCAAGACGCTCGACAAGGCTTCCGCCGTTCCTGCCGTATGGGGGGAGGGCAAACTGCTCGGGCACCTCCTCACGTGGGGGACTTCCATACGTCCCCTGCACCGTCTCCTTCAGGGCCACAACCTCGTTTCGAAGGTCGATCAACGCCCGGTAGATCAGTTCCCGCTCCGCCTGTTCGGGCGTTTTTCCCGGCAGGTGGACAACGCCGTACGGATTCGTCTTCGGTCGCATGCGCGAGGTATCGAGGTGCTCGAAGACCGTATCGACCGTTATCTGTTCCTCCCGCTCCAGCGTGATGATCAACTCGGTAAAATTTTTCAGTTCCCTGACGTTTCCCGGCCAGGGATATTCCAGAAGCACTTCCATGGCGTCGTGGGTGATCCCGCCGAACGGAATGCCGAGTCGTGCGGAGGCCTGATAGGCAAAGTAGGCGAAGAGAAGCTGAATATCCTCGCGTCGTTCCCGCAACGGCGGGATGAAGATCTTTGCCGAATTCAGTCGATAATAAAGGTCTTGACGGAAGGCCCCGTCGGAGACGGCCTGCTCGAGATCGCGATTCGTCGCCGCCACCACCCGGACGTCGCTCGTCCGCTCCTCGGTACTCCCGACGCGGGTAAACGTTCCGGATTCCAGCACCCGCAGAAGTTTTACCTGCGTGGCCGGTGTCATCTCGCCGATCTCGTCCAGAAAAATCGTCCCCCCGTCGGCCGCCTCGAAGATCCCTTTGCGCGATTCCACCGCACCGGTAAAGGCCCCTTTCTCGTGTCCGAAGAGTTCGGATTCAAGCAGCGTTTCCGGAATCGCCCCGCAATTGATCGACAGCATCGTCTTCCCGGCACGGCGGCTGAGGCGATGGACCCCCTTTGCAAAGATTTCCTTGCCGACACCGCTCTCGCCGATCAGCAGGACCGTCAGATCGGTCGGAGCAATCCGACGCAACGTCTCGACCGCTTCGCGGATTACCACGGAGCGACCGAGAATGCCGAGTTCTTCCTGGGAGATATCCGTTGTGTTACTCATAACGCATACTAAAAGCCGCCCTCCCCCACTCTACCAACTCCATCAACTCTTCACTCTATAAACTCTCCTCTGAGTCCCCCTACACCGTCCGATATTCCCGCACCCACTCCTTGATGTAATCGGCGATGGCCGTTGTCGGGGCTCCGGGAGTAAAGAGCTTGCCGACCCCCATTTTCCCCAGTTCCTCGATATCGTGATCCGACATGATGCCCCCTCCGGTCAGCAGAACGTCGTTCAGCCCCTTCTGCTCCATCAGTTGACGGACTTTCGGGAAGATCGTCATGTGGGCTCCGGAGAGGAGGCTGATGCCGATCACATCAACGTCTTCCTGCAGGGCCGCCTCCACAATCATCTCCGGCGTCTGCCGCAGTCCGGTGTAGATCACCTCCATTCCGGCGTCCCGCAGGGCCGCGGCAATCACCTTTGCCCCCCGGTCGTGTCCGTCGAGGCCCGCCTTTGCTATCAATACTCGGATTTTCTGATCCATTGTTCTTTTATCCCCATTGAATTCGTGAGCCGGTAAAATTACAAAGAAACGGGAACCTGAAGACCACACCGGCCGGAAGGCCCCTTCACGCATTCACACCCGGACCGTATTGCTTTGCGGTTCCCCGTGCCGTATTTTAGCCCCGGTTTACGAATTATTATTATTGGAACAATCAATTGAAATATCGCTGGATTCTATCAAGGGTATCAGATGAGAACGTCGTAGAAAACTTAGCCAGAGCGATCAACGTCCCGGAAACGATTGCGAAGATACTTGTGGGAAGAGGTATTGAAACCTTTGAATCCGCACGGGAATTCTTCCGACCGAATCTGGCCGATCTGCATGATCCTTTTCTGATGGACGGCATGGAACAGGCTGTGGAACGGTCTATCCGCGCCCTCGAATCAGGGGAAGGAATTGCCATTTACGGAGATTATGACGTTGACGGAACGAACTCGGCCGCCATGCTCTATCTGTTCTTCAGGGACCTTGGAGCAACGGTCGATTACTACATTCCGGATCGCTTCACTGAAGGCTACGGCGTTTCGCGGCTCGGCATCGACCGACTTGCCGCAGCCGGGCACAAGCTCATCATTACCATCGACTGCGGCATCACCGCAGTCGAACAGGTACGTTATGCCGCCGAACTCGGCATCGACGTCATCATCTGCGACCACCATGAAGCGGGTGACGAACTCCCGCCGGCCGTAGCGGTTCTCGACCCGATCAAACCGGGATGTGATTATCCTTTCAAGTTTCTCTCCGGATGCGGCGTCGGTTTCAAGATGATGCAGGGAGTCGCCCAGCGTCTCGGCAAGCCGGACATCATCTGGTCCTACCTTGATTTCGTCGCCATTGCCGCCGCCGCCGACATCGTTCCGCTGACCGGGGAGAACCGGCTGCTGGTGACGCACGGACTCCGGAAGCTGAACGATTCCCCGCGCCCCGGTATCCGGGGTCTGCTGGAATGTGCCGGAATGAACTCCCGCACCCTGAACACATCGCAGATCGTCTTCGGCATCGCTCCCCGCATCAACGCCGCCGGGCGGATGGGGGTGGCAAACCGGGCGGTCAGGATGATGATCGAGGATGACGAGATCCAGGCATTCCGTCAGGCACAGGAACTGGAGACGGCAAACCGCGAACGCAGGTCGATCGACGAGGAGACCTTTGCCGAGGCCGACGCGATTGCCCGGGAACTGCTCGAGGAGAGCGATTACCGGCTGCTGGTGATCCACAACCCGGACTGGCATGCCGGAGTGATCGGTATCGTCGCCTCCCGTCTGGTCGAGCGATTCTACCTGCCGACCGTCCTGATGACGACCGTCGAGGGCATGGCAAAAGGCTCGGCCCGGTCCATTCCCGGATTCGACATCTACAATGCGCTGAAAGAGTGCGAAGCCCACATCGAACAGTTCGGCGGACACAAATATGCCGCCGGCCTGTCGGTGCGCGAGGAGAACATCCCGGCCCTGCGCCGGGCGCTGAACGACTATGCGGGTCGGGAGATCAACGATCAGATGCTGACGCCGGAACTCCACATCGACGCGGAGATGAGGCTGGACGAGATCACTCCCCGCTTCTTCAAACTCGTCAAGCAGTTCGCACCGTTCGGACCGGGGAACACCCGGCCGATGTTCATGACGCGCAATGCGGAGATCATCGGCTACCCCCGCATCGTCGGTCGCGACCACCTGAAGTTCCGCGTCCGGCTGAACGAAACCGACGCCAGCTATATCGAGGCGATCGGCTTCGGCATGGGGAACAGAATCGGCGAACTGAAAGCGGGAAAGAAATTCGATCTGGCCTTCAACATCGACGAGAACGAGTTCCGGGGGACCGTCACGAAGCAGCTCAGAATTCACGATTTCCGCAGCAGCGACGAGGGACTTGAAATTCTTATTTCCTATATCGGTTCCGCCGCCAACGGAAAGGAGAAACCGGAAGACGGGAAGAGGACCGGAACCGACGGGGCGACAACTTCGGAGCTTACGACGACCGATGGAGTGATCCCCGAAGAGGCCGGTTCGACCGACGAGGACAAAAACACAGGTGCCGAGAACGTCAACGGTGCCGACCGAACGCACAGTATTGAAAACAACACCATAGTATCACATACGATAGAGACGGAAGAGTTCGATGGCAGGACACAGTAAATGGGCCAATATCAAACATCGCAAGGCAGCCAGTGATGCCAAACGGGGCAAGGTATTCACGCGCATTGCGAAGGAACTGACAATTGCCGCACGGGACGGCGGGGGAGATCCGGATACGAATCCCCGACTTCGCCTGGTGATGCAGCAGGCACGGGCGGCAAACATGCCGAACGATAATATCGATCGGGCAGTCAAGCGGGGAACCGGCGAACTGGAAGGGCAGACGCTGGAGCAGATCATGCTGGAAGGATACGGTCCGGGAGGCATCGGTATCCTGATCGAATGCGTCACCGACAACCGGAACCGGACCGTTGCCGACGTCCGCCACGCTCTCTCGCGCAACGGCGGATCAATGGCCGACGCAGGTTCGGTCGCCTGGAATTTTTCGCGCAAGTCGGTGATCGCCGTCGATAAAGAAGGGAAGGATGAAGAAGAAATTCTGATGGCGGTGATCGACGCAGGGGCCGAGGACGTCAAGGAAGAGGAAGAGACCTTTGAGGTCTACGCCGAACCGGAAAATTTCGACGCGGTTCGCGAAGCCGTGGAAAGTGCCGGCTACGATATCAAGGAAGCGAAACTCGCCTTCGTGCCGAGTCAGTCGGTGGAGCTTTCCGGCGACGAGGCCGCCCAGGCCATGAAGCTGCTCGACGCACTCGACGATCAGGACGACGTGCAGAACGTCTTCTCGAATGTGGAGATCAGCGAGGAAGATCTGGCAAATTTCGAAGGATGATTCCCGGTCCCCGGCTATGCTGGTTTTTCCAGCAGGCCGGGGGGAATCCTGCTCAGCAACGTCGCCTCGAATTCGTCGGTGATGTGTCCTTTTGCGTGGGAGGCAGGAGAGATCAGACCGATCGTTCTGTGGGGAACCGGCGCGGCAAACTCCCGCAACATGTCGGCCGTTCCGCTCCCTCCGATCTCGTCGGCAATGAACTTCGGCAACAACGCCACCCCGAGTCCTTCCTCGGCCAGCCGCCGCAACGAGTCGAACGACCCCCCCTCCCAGCGAACCGGCTCCCGTCCGACGTCATTTCCGTTTTCGTTTCGGACCAGTCCCTGCATCAGTTCACGCAACGGTTCCCCCTTGCCGGGGAGGAGCAGGTCGGAACGCATCAGCAGGCCCGGCGCTATCCGCTTCGTATCGTAGAGTCGATGACGACGGGGGACATAGGCGATCAGCGGCTCGTGATAGAGCGTCCGCTCCACAAACGCCCCTCCCCCTGTCGGGAGCGGAGCGATCGCCGCGTCCAGCCGGTCACGCCGCAATCCGTCGAGCAATTCTTCCACCGGGTACTCTCTGACGGTCAGGAGGACTTCCGGATGCCTGTCGGTAAACTCGCGAACGGCCCCCGGCAGAACCGACGAGGCAATCGAGGGGAGGGCACCGATCCGGTATTCCCCCTTCATCTCCCCTTGCGCAATGTCGATCAGCTCCTGCACCCGTCCGGCCTCCCGCAGCACAAGACGAGCCTGGGCGATCACCCGGCGTCCGATCTCCGTCGGCTGCACAGGCTGTCGGCTCCGGTCGAACAACGTCACCCCGAGCGTGTTCTCCAGTTTCCTGACCTGCATGCTCAGAGCAGGCTGCGACACCTTGCACTCCTCGGCCGCATCCACGAAACTCCCCCGTCCGTCAACGGCGACAACGTAGATCAGTTGCTGCAATGTGATGTTGGCGTTCATACCGTCGTCAGATCGAATCCGAATAATTTCTGCAATCCCGAACATACCGTATCTTGCGGGGTGCTAAAATAGCGCAGCACGATCAATAGAGAATCAAAAGTGGAAATGCACGAGAAAAACGAAGCTGCAACTGTTGAACCTCCTGCCGAACACGATGCCGAACCATCGGCCGCCGATGCATGGAATCTGGAAGATGCCGACATCGCCTATCATATCGACCGGTGGGGGAGTCCGTACTTTTTTATAAACACCGAGGGGAACGTCGGCGTCCGGCCGATGATCGACTCGGACATGGAAATCGACCTGCTGAAGATCGTCGAGGAGGCCCGTGCCCGGGGCATCCATCTGCCGTTGCTGATCCGCTTTCAGGATGTTCTGCGACGACGCGTGGTGGAACTGAACGAAAGCTTCCGGGGAGCGATTCAGGAATTCGGCTATCAGAACCGGTATCAGGGAGTCTACCCGGTCAAGGTCAATCAACTGCACGAAGTGGTGCTGGAGATTCTCGACGCCGGAGAACCCTACAACTTCGGACTGGAGTGCGGCTCGAAAGCCGAGCTTCTGGCCACCCTCCCCCACCTCGATCGGGATGACATGCTCCTGATCTGCAACGGCTACAAGGACTCCACCATGCTCTCGCTGATCCTGACCGGTCAGCACCTGGGCAAGAACGTCCTGCCGATCCTGGAGAAATACTACGAGTTCGAGGAGTTCCTGACCGAAGCCGACAAACGGAACCTGACCCCGCGCTTCGGCGTTCGCGTCCGCCTCTCGACCGTCGGCAGCGGCAAGTGGGCAGAGTCGGGAGGAGACGCCTCGAAGTTCGGCGTCTCCTTTCCGCAGATCATGCGGATCGTCGAGGAGCTGCACGAACGGAATCTCACCGATTCCTTCGAGCTTGTTCACTTCCATATCGGCTCGCAGATCACCGACATCATCACACTGAAAGGGGCCGTCCGCGAGGCCGCGCGGGTTTACGCGAAACTGGTGAAGCTGGGACTGAACATCAAGTACATCGATGTCGGCGGCGGACTCGGAGTCAACTACGATTCGGTCGATCTGGGTCTGGACCAGAGCATCAACTACACGCTGCAGGAATATGTCAACGGCGTGGTCTACACGATCAAGGAGATTTGCGATATCGAGGAGGTTCCCCACCCGATCATCGTCTCCGAAAGCGGACGGGCACTGACCGCCCACCACTCCGTCCTGATCGTCGGCGTGCTGGAGGCGACGCGTCGCGAACCGGAACTGCCGAAACCGGAAATCTCGAACCGGGACGAGCCGGTCCTCCGCGAACTCTACGACCTGTTTGAAACTTTGCTGAACATCACCGCCGATACCACGCGGGGAGAACGGCAACGCCTGGCCCGCTGTCTGGAAATCTTCCACGACGCGGTAGAGAAACGGGGGGATGCCGATCAGCTCTTCTCGCTCGGCTATCTGTCGCTTGAGGACAAGGCAAAGGCGGAATCGCTCTACTGGGGACTGATCCGGAATCTGGACAGGGCGTTGAAGGCGTTCGACCGGGACTCGTTGCCGAGCGATCTTTATCAGATCGAGGAGATGCTGGTCGATCAGTATCTCTGCGACTTCTCGGTCTTCCAGAGCATGCTGGACCACTGGGCGATCGACCAGATCTTCCCGATCATGCCGATCCACCGTCTGCGCGAAGAACCGGACCGACGGGGAATGCTCGTCGATCTGACCTGCGACTCCGACGGCAAGATCGACCGGTTCATCGGCGAGGACGGAGAGCAGAACTATCTGCGCCTCCACTCCCTCAACGACAATCCCTATTATCTCGGCTGCTTCCTGATGGGGGCCTATCAGGACATTCTGGGAGATATGCATAACCTGTTCGGTCGCGTCAACGAAATCCACGTCTACGCCGACGACGAGGAGCCGGACAACTTCTACATCGAGACAAGCATTCCCGGAACAAACATCACGCAGGCCCTCTCCCTGGTGCAGTACTCCACAAGCGATCTGCGCAAACGGATGGACGCAGTTATCAGAGAGAAGGTCAAGCGGAAGAGCATCCGGCCGCGACAGGGAGTGGAGTTTCTGGAGCAGTACATGGATGCCCTGAAGGAGTATACCTACTACAACTTCAAGGGCGTGGTCGGAGAGCAGAAAAGACGGAAGGAGAATTCCGACAACGACTGAGTAAAGAATTTTCGTCGGAATTCCATTATGGTAACCTGTATCAAGCAAACATGTGAAACCGTTCGGGGCGGAGGATCGGAACCACGATCTTCCGCCCCGCAATTATTATAATCCAATCCTTGTTAATTCATTTCGAAGGCATGGCAGACCGGAACAGACACACGAAAGAGGAATATCTGCAGACCAGAATCGCGCCGATCTCGCCGCGGGACGTCGGATCGGTCAGCGATCTGCTGGCCGCACTCGGCGGCTGTTCGTTTCAGGGACGGGCACTCTCCCGCTGTCTGGACGTGCTGGAGAACATGGCGCGCGACGAATCCTGTATGGTAGTGATGACCCTTGCCGGAGCGATGGTTCCGGGAGGGATGGAGGAGACGGTAGCGCAGTTGATTGAAGAAGGAGTGATCGACGCACTGGTGACGACCGGCGCGAACATCAGCCACTCGATGGTCAACCACGCCGATGAACTGAATCAGGGGCACTATGTCGGGGCGACGGCCGCCGACGACGTCGATCTGTTCCACCACTCGATCAACCGCATCTACGACACGTTCCTTCCGGAGGAGGGATACCACAAAGGCGAAGTCCTGCTGGAGGCGATTCTGAACCGCTGGTTCATGGAGAACGATATCGATCCGGCAGCCGGGTGGAACGTCCGCCCGAGCGAACTCTTCCGCATTACAGGTCAGCAGCTTGCCTCCCTCGACAAACGGGGCATTCTCTCGGCGGCCGCCCGCTGCAACGTGCCGATCTACTGCGGCGCGACCAGCGACAGCGAGTTTGCGCTGAACCTGGTGAAGTACAACCAGCGAAACGGATGGAAGATCACGCTGGACGAACTCGCCGACGTTCAGGTCTTTGCCGAGAGCCTTCTGCAGAAAGAGCGTGGCGGGACGCTCATCATCGGCGGCGGAGTGCCGCGGAACTGGGCGCAGCAGGCCTGGCCTCTGCTGGAGATGACCGGGAAGACCGAGCGGCACGGCTACGATATGACCGTCCGGATCTTCACCGATTCCCCCGCCTGGGGGGGGCTCAGCGGCTGCACCGTTTCGGAGTCGGTCTCCTGGGGAAAATATACCGAGAAGGCCGTGGCCGCCGAAGTGAAGTGCGATGCCACGATCGCCCTTCCCCTGCTGACGGTCGGTCTGTTTGAACGTCTCGGAATCAACAGATGAGAATCGCCGTCAACACCCGGCTGCTGATCGGGAACAGGCTTGACGGCATCGGCATCTTCACGCGGGAGACGATGCGACGGATTGTGCGGGAACACCCGGAACACGAGTTCCTGTTTCTGTTCGACCGCCCCCCTTCTTCCGACTACATCTTTGCGGAGAACGTCAGGCCGGTCGTCTTCGGTCCGGTGGTCCGCGAACCGGTCACAGCACTCTTCTGGCAGGAAGTGCAGCTCCCCCGAATCCTCCGTCGTGAGAGGGCCGATCTCCTCTTCTCCCCCGAACCGATGCATTCGTTGCGGGCCGATCTGCCGAAAGTGGAGGCGATCCACGATCTGAACTATGAACACCAGCCCGCCTCTCTCCCCTGGATCTGGCGAAACTATTATCACGTCTTCAGCAAACGCTATGCACAAAACGCCCGGCGTATCGTGACGGTCAGCGATTATTCAAAGCGGGACATCATCAACCTCTACCGGATTCCTGCCGAGCGGATCGATGTCGTCTACAACGGCGCGCCGGAGAACCATGAGCGCCTCTCCTCCGATGAAGTGGAACAGGTACGCCGTCGCTACACCGAAGGAAAGCCCTACTTCTACTTTGTCGGAACGCTTCACCAACGCAAGAACGTGATCGGTATGCTCCGTGCGTTCGACAGGTTCAGGGAGACCGACCGGGAGGAGACGAAGTTTGTGATCGTCGGCAGGAAGAAGTGGTGGAACCGCCGGATGGAAGAGACCTGGGAGCGGATGCAATATCGCGACTCGGTGATCTTTGCCGGACGACTTGAGGATGAAGAACTGGCACGCGTTGCCGGGGGAAGCATCGGGCTTCTCTACGTCCCCTTCTTCGAGGGATTCGGCATCCCGATTCTGGAAGCCTTCTCGGTCCACGTCCCGGTGATCGCCTCCAACGTCACGTCGATGCCGGAAGTGGCCGGTCGGGGAGCCCTGCTGACCG
>CAMLOB010000097.1 GCA_946481475.1 uncultured Chlorobiota bacterium
CTCGCCGACTGGATCGAGCGCGAAGTCGCCTTCCCCAACAGCATGGTCGATCGGATCACACCGGTGACATCGGACGATGATCGGCGGCTGTTGGCGGAGCGCTACGGCGTCCACGACCGCTGGCCCGTGGTATGCGAGCCCTTCACCCAATGGGTCCTGGAGGATCGGTTCGTTGGCGGCGCTGCGGGCCGGCCACCCGTCGAACAGAGCGGAGTGCAACTCGTCGCCGAGGTCAGCTCGGTCTACGAGCGTGACGTGCAGACGCAGTTGACGGTCTCCCACATGAAGATCTGGACGAGCACTTCCGCCGAGGGATATCCCTACAAGGAGGCGACAGTGATGTCGGTCTCGCTGCGGGAGACGAAGGATTACTGGAATCTGGAGGAGAACAAGCAGATCCCGCACGCCATCGCTCACACCTTCAGCGGCAAGCCGTGGGTCAACCCGATCGGCATCGCCTATCTGGACGTCCTCTGTCCGCAGCAACTCAATAACCGGGCCGACCCGCAAGGGGCCTACAGCGCGATCACGCTGACGAACTCGGCACGCGACCGCCGTGTGGTGGCCCACGAGACCGGACACAACGTCGGCGCCAACCACACGCATCATTGCGGATGGCCGATTCCGGGGGGACCGGGACCGATCGACAAGTGTGCTCCGGCCGAGGGGGGTTCCTGCTTCACGGCGACCGAGCAGCAGGTCGGGACGATCATGAGCTACTGCTCGCAGTCCGAACTGAAGTTCCACCCGCTGGTGATCGACAAGATGAAGGAGCGGATCGAGAAGGCCTCCTGTCTGATCGCCGCCAAGAAACTTCTGATCCAGCCGAATCTGGTCATCTTCCCGAACGAAGAGCAAGGAGTACCACGCGACACGATTCTGGAGACATTCTTCAGGAACATCGGGCAGTTCGATCCGATCGAAGTGGCCGAAGTCGTCCGCACCGGCGACCATAATGACGAGTTCGAGATTCTGGAGGGAATGCCCCCCTTCACGTTGCAGCCGAACGAGAGCAAGCTGATCAAGGTCCGGTTCAAGGCGAGCATCACCGAGGGGGCGCAGATGAAGCTGGTCTATAAGCACAACGGTCTGAACCCGTCGGTTGAGGTGACGTTCGAGGGGTATGCGAGCAACTTCAAGCCGGTGATGACCTTCAAGAACGACTTCACGCATATCGACTGGGGAGATCGTTTTATCGGAACGCGGAACGATACGGTCCAGGAGAATCTGTACCTGAATCTTGGTGTCGACGGCAGCACGCCGGAACAGACCGCGACGCTGTACATTACCGATACCAGAATCGAGGGGCCGGACAAACTGGACTTCCAGTTGATTGAAGGGACGGCACCGATCCAGCTTGGGGGGCTTGAAACCAAAACGGCCGCTCTCCGGTTTGCACCGGAGACTCCCGGCGATAAACTTGCCTGGCTCGTTGTGGAGAGCAACTCCGAAGGTATTCCCGGTACGCTCGACAGTCTGAAACTGACGGGAGTGGGAACAGTGGGACCGATCATGCAGCTTGCCGTTCCGGATCTGCTCATTGACTTCGGTGATGTAGAAAAGGGAAGCCCGGCGGTTGTGAGGGATTATGCGGACTTCTTCTACAATGCCGGTCTGGCCCCTCTGACATATTACTCAGGGTTGACGGTAACGCAAGGAGAAGAGGATATCTTTGTTGCAGGTACGTTCTCGAATGACCTGTTGCCGGGAGAATCCGATCCGTTGCAGTTTACCTTCTTCCCGTTACCTACGCATACGCTGGGATTAAAGCAGGCGAAGTTTGTCGTGATTGCAGATGATGCGAATTTCAATGAGATCAGCAATGATACCATATACCTCGTAGGGAATGTTATTGCTCCCAGCTCGGTTCCTGATAACATCGAACCGGACGAGTTCTTCTACGTAACGGAGAACCCGACCGCCGGAAGCGAGGTCTCCTTCTTCCTTGCGCCGCGCGAGGACGAGGTGGGGGAGATCTTCATCGCAAGTCTGCTGGACCTGAACGGACGCGAGGTCTGGCGGCAGGTCGGACAGTTCCGGAGCGGTGCGGGGGATACGTGGCGGATCGATACGAAAGGGCAGCCATCCGGAGCCTACTACATCCGCGTCTCCACCACCGACGGCATTCGTGCGCGGAAGGTGATGGTGGCGAGGTAACCTTGATCCGCCGCTGTGTGTAGATATGACATCAGCAAAACCACGCCCGCCTGAACTTCGTCTCAGGCGGGCGTGTTGTTCATAAGAAGCTGCAAAAGTTCCGTCCATGCTGTTCGTCGCAGCCCGGGCGTTGCGAAAACTATAACGATACTATCCAGACGGTTCTTATTATGAGTTCAGGATTCCGTACATCGTTCTCTTTTATTCTTCCCTCCCTTTGTCTGTCTTTCCTCCTGACATCCTGCACCACCGACCCCACCTTCGACGAACGAAGCGTCGAGGTGCGGACGTTTGATCTTCCGCCGCTCGATCCTTCCGAGGGACACTATGAACTCTGGTTCAGCTATCCGGATGATCCGGTCGGGGGGAAGCGGCTTGCGGTGCAGCACGGGGATGCCCTCTATGTCAGCATGGGAAAGTTTACCGTCGACGCCGACGGGACGGTGCGGGGGATCGGCGGCGGCGCTCCCTCGTTTGTTGTTCCGTCCGGCTATAACCCCGGTCTGCTTGCCGATGCGATCCTGACGGTGGAGAATCCAGGGGATGATGATGACGTTCCGTCCGGTCGCTTCCTGGCCGGGACCTTTACCGGGACCGAAAGTCTGGGGGAGGCGATTCTGACGATGGGGGGCTTCGATGCGTTCGGCGCGGCGTTCGACAGCACGAATCTTTCCGGAACCTACCGGCTGATGACGCCGAGCACGGCGGCGACCGATGATGAGAACGAGGGACTCTGGTTTGTCGACCTGATCGGTCGAGCCAGCCTCGGTCTGCGGAATCATCCGATCAATACCGAAAACGAAGGCTGGACCTACGAGTCGTGGCTGGTGCGGGATGTCGGCGGAAACCTTGAGTACATTTCGCTGGGGACATTCGATAAAGCCGATTCGCTCGACGCGAACGGCGCCGGTCCGAATGCCGGACCCGATCCCGTTCCGTTCGAGGCGCCGGGTGAAGATTTCGTGCAGGGGACCGTCCGGGTGCTGAACGACGGCACCTATAACGTCCTGATATCGTTGCAGCCGAAAGAGCTTTCGATGGTTCGTCCCTTTCGTCCGCTGCTGATGGGGCCGCCGATTCCGAACGGACACGATCCGATCGATGCGGTGCAGATGACGATTGCGCCGGGACTTCCGGCGGTGGAGATCACGGTCGATCGGTGAGAAGGAATCCGGTGCGAAGGGAAACGGATTCCGTCCGTTTCGGGTTATGCAGGTGAATATGCAGATGAAATCGTGTTCGGTTTTCAGGATATCGTTCGTTCAACGGGTTGTGTTCATGATTGAGGAAAAGAGCATCATTGCACCGGTTTCGTTGTCCACGCTTATAGTGATATGCGCTCTTGCCCTGATCTCTTCTTCAGCAGATGCCCAGCCGTTCCGCTATGAGATTCGTCCGTTTGATGTGGAGGAGGCGCCGTTCGGACTTCTGCTGAATCCGTTTGCAGGAGGACTCGACCTGACGCGGATCGGATTGCTGGATGTGGACGGGGACGGCGATCCCGACCTTTTTTCCCTGAACATCAGCGAGCATCTTCGCTTCTATCGGAATGAAGGGGCCGGCGTCTTTCGTCGCGAAATCCTGAGCCGCTGGGAGTCGGCTCCGCTCCGGAGCTGGTTCCGTCTGGCCGATATCGATGCGGACGGCGACGCCGACCTTTTTACCTCGGGAGAACGCTCCGAGTTGCTGATCCTCCGGAACATCGGATCGAACGCCGAGCCGACGTTTGCCCCTGCCGATACGCTTCGTCAGGATGACGGAACAGTGATCTATTCCGAGCAGTTGACCGTTCCGACCTTTGCCGACATCGATGCGGATGAAGATCTGGATCTCTTCAGCGGGAATGTCGACGGAACGATTACCTACTACGAAAACACCGGCACGAAGGAGAACTATCAGTTTCTCTTCCGCTCGCGCAGATTCGAGGGACTGCTGGTCCTTTCTCCTGCCGGAACCGAACGGGTGAAGGATGACCGGTCGACGAGCAGCGCACGCCACGGTGCAAGTGTTCTGGATTTTGTTGATCTGGACGGGGATCTCGATCTTGATATCCTCTTCGGCGATTTCTTCACCGAAAAACTCCTCCATTTCGAGAACCGCGGAACCCGGTTCGTTCCCGATTTCGACACGCTCTGGGTCGACTCCGCATTCTTCCCGAACGGTGATATTGTGGAGAGCGTCGGCTTCAATCAGGCGGTCTCCGGTGATCTCGACGAGGATGGCGATTTCGACGTGATCGTCTCCTCTCTCTGGGCCTCGGCCTCAAGTCGACCGGTGGATCTCTATATGAATCAGGGGGGGCCGACCGAACCGCTGATGCGCCGGGTGAGCACGAACCCGACAAGCGAAATCGATGCCGGGCGACTTGCCGCACCGGTCCGGCTGGAGGATGATGAACGCCGGGGTGTTCTGGTCGGTTCGGAGGATGGTTCGGTCAACTGGTATCGACTCGATGAAGAGGGGGGAAGGACTGTGATGGAACTCTCCCGACGTTTTGTTCTGAACGGACTCACGCTGGCGGCTCCGGCCACGGGCGACCTCGACAACGACGGAAAGGCCGAGGTGGTCATCGGCAAGGGGGATGCGCTCGACGGGACGACGCTGCGACTCTACAGGTTCGAGGGGGATGATCTCGTTCGCCAATCCTGGCAACTCGATACCAGCTTCAACGTTGCCCGGAGCAGCGCCTCGCCGACGCTGGGGGATATCGACGGGGATGACGATCTCGATCTGCTGGTCGGCGCACGGAACGGACGGTTCTATCTCTTCCGGAACGTCGGTTCTCCTTCTTCACCGATCTTTGAAGTTCAAACTCCGCCGGCTCCGTTCGATACGCTCGATCTCGGAGCCGACGCCGCTCCCCGGTTTGCGGACCTGGACGGAGATAGCGATCCGGACCTTATCGTCGGAGGACGGGGGAGCGAGACGCTCGACTTCGATACGCTTTTCTTCTGGGTCAACGACGGAGGCGCATTCCGCGAAGACCCCGCCTGGCCGCCGATGGCCGTTGCACGGAATCCGGTTCCGCTTTACCTGAAGGTTCGTGAAGGATATTTCCTTCTGGTCGGTACGCGTCCCGGCGGACTTCTCGCCTTTGCCGACACTACCGGAAGTTCCTCTGTCCGGGAGGGGAGAGAGGGAGAGCGTGCGGAGGCATCGATCCGCCTGGTGCTGGCCGAAGGAGAGGGCCGACTTCAATGGAGCGGACTGCAGAAGGGGAGGACGGAGTTTGTGCTGGTCGGTCTTCCGGGACGTGAGTATGGACGCTACAGACTGGAGGGAAGAAGCGGAAGCCTGAACATTCGGCTTGATGAACTGCCGGAGGGGATCTATCTGTGGCGGGGAGAGGGGATCGGCAGCGGTTCGTTCATTCTCCTGCGATAAGGGGCCGGATCGGCGATCCCTTCGTATCTTCGTTTCGTTTTCGTCCAATCAACTGTGATTTCCGCTGATGTCTCTGGGTATTCTTGAAGAGCCTCGCACGTTTCCGCCGAAAACCTTCTTTCTCGCCGTCTGGTTCGTCACACTCGGCTTCGGAGTCTTCGGTATGGTCGTTGCCGAGACCTGGAGCATACCGTTTCTGGTCTGGACGGCGGTGACGATTGTCGCCTTTCGCCAGATATGGACGACACGGTGGGTGCAGGTTGATCGGGAGGGGATTCGTGTGCGGAACCTTGCGCAACGGGGGCGGGAGATGAACTGGAGTGATATTACCGATCTGAATGAACGGGAGATTCCGGTCAGGAAGGGGAAGTTCTTCGTGGTGATGAAGCTGACCGGGGAGATGAAACATCAACCGGGACGAAGGACCACAATTGTGGTGGACAGCGATACGGACGGGTTCGAGGTGTTGCGGGAGGTGATCCGGGGAATGGTCGGGACGGAATCGGAGATCGTATCACGGGACACGGATCTGACGGATCTGACGGATCGGAACGGATCGGAACGGATATAGGAAGGATGTCAGAGGGTGTCTCAAAAGTAGCCTGTGTGCTCTGTGGTCTGAGCAATCACAGAGAAGTATCAGGGAAATGCTCTACCGCTTGGTGATTCTTCGTGCTCTTGGTGACTTGGTGGTAGATCTCACCATCCGCCGCGGTCTTTGATGCGCCGTGGCGTGCGGACACCAAGGGCACCAGGTGCCACGAAGCCACACAGACTTCTGCAATTCGAGACTTTTAAGAAACCTTCTCAGAGGAGACCTTCGCGCTCCAGAATCTTTTTTGCCTCCCTCATTCCCTTCACTCTTTCAGCCCGCAGTCCGGCTGCTCTTGCACTCTCCACGTTGAGATGGTTGTCGTCGAAGTAGAGGATCCGTTCCGGGGCGTGATCGAGTTGTTCGATGACGTGGTCGAAGATCTCCCGGTCCGGCTTCATCATGCCGATCCGGAAGGAGAGAAAGTGATGGTCGAATGCATCGTGCAGACCGAAGCTGCCGGTCATGATCTCCCAGTGGAGGGGATTGGTGTTCGAGAGACATCCCAGACCGAGACGACTCCTGAGGGAGGTCAGGATCTGATCGGTCCCTTCGTACTTCCTGCCGATCCACGAACCGAACCCGCGCAGGAACTCTTCCGGCGGCACGGTCAGTCCCATCTCCGCCACGATCTCCTCGCCGAACTTGTCTATGTCGATCTTTCCCGACTCAAACGTCCGGACCGCATCGGAACGGAGCCAGCGATGCCAGACCTCCTCCTCGGTAATATTCCCGCCGCTCCACTCGATCATCGTCTCCACCCCGGTCAGCTCCACGACGACACCCCCCAGATCAAACAGCACACACTCAACCTGCATTGACATATCCCGATTCTCCCCTTTGCGTCTTCGCCCTTTGCGTTCTTTGCGTGATGATCTCTTCATACAGCCGGACAAACTCCCCGGCTACCGGTTCCGCATCAAACCTCTCCCGGATCACTTCCGGACCGCGATGATACGCAACTTCTGCGTGATGTCGGTCGGCAAGGGAACGGAGTATCGTCACGGCCATCCCCTCGGCATCGCGGGGCGTACAGCGGTAGACAAGTTCTTCCGGGAGCGACGGGACGATGCCGACGTTTGTGGAGACGACGGGAATTCCCGTGGCCAGTCCTTCAAGGATCGCCATCCCCTGTGCCTCGTAGAGCGAACTGTGGAGCAGAAGGTCGTGCTCGCGGTAGAGATCGGGAAGCCGGTCGTGGTCGAACTCTCCAAGAATTTCGACACACTCCTGAAGCCCGAGGTCCCGGACAAGTCCCTGGATCCGGGACCGTTCACTCCGGTCTCCCTTCCACCCGGCAATCGTCAGCGAAAGTCCCGGACGATGCCGACGGGCAAGGGCAACCGCATGCAGAAGCGTGGGATAATCCTTCAACGGAATCAGCGAGGCAACGCTCAGCAGCCGTTCTCCCGATCGAACGGTTCCCGGAGAGAAGAAGGCCGGATAAAGACCGAGGGGCAACACCTGCAACTTGTCGCGATAGGCCGGGGGGACCTTTGCCGCAAGCCACGCCGAGCCGGCGGTCAGAGCAGAGGCTTCCTCCATCGAACGCTCGACAAGCCACCGGCTTCTGCGATGGAGTTGCGCGCCGTATCCGGCCTCTTTCTCAGCCGCAAGTTCTCCACCGGCCAGCGAGACGACCGAGGGAATCCCGAGTCTGCGGGCCGCCCGCACGGCAAGATATCCGGTCTCGGTCCCCCAGAAAGCATGAACCAGATCGTACGGGGCGCGATGGTGTTCACGCCGCATCATCTCCTTCAGCCTGAACCAGACGGGAAGTTTCCTGATCCCTCTGCGCATACTCTCGCTCAGACAGTGGACGGTGGCGCCACATGCGGTGTAGGTGGCTGTACGGTAAGGATAGTGGAGTGCAAAGACGGTCGGTTCGATGTGGGGGGCCAGCGAGGCGACCAGATTCCGGATAACCGGTATGCACCAGTCGTTGTCGTTGGCCGGGAAGGAGGGGAGGATATATGCGATGCGCATCTGTCGGCCGTCGGACATCATCTCCCCGCAAATGCCGTGATGTGAAAGAGTTCAAGATTCTTTATACGCCGTTGCTCATCTGCAAGCCGGTAGCCGGATCCCAGAAAGATGGAGATGATCCGTTCATACCCGGAGTCTTCCGAAAAAATAATCACTACCCGTCCCTCCTCGGCCAGATACTCCTTTGCCTCCTCGGCAAATCTTCTGACGACCTCGAAACCTTTCCCCGCATTCAATGCCTGCTCCAGCGGGGTGACCGCTTCCTTTCCGTAGAAGGGAATGTTGAAGCAGATCAGATCGAACTTCTCCGGCTCAAGTCCTGCAAACAGGTCGGAGAGTCTGACCGGCATCTCCACACCGTTCTCCTTTGCATTCCGTCCGGCCAGATCGACCGCACAGGGATTGATGTCGCAGGCGATCACCTCGGCTCCGGCCCGGGCAGCGAGAACCCCGACAGCGCCCGAACCGGTTCCCATATCGAGAAAGGCTTTGCCCGATAGCGATCTCTTCAGCAGATAGTCGATGAAGAGAGGCGTGCTGAGAAAACAGGTCGGATGAAAGACGTCGGGATGAGTGTGGAACCTGCAGCCGCGGATCACAGCCCGGCGTGAACGTCGCAGTCTCCGTTCGGCATATCTCCGGTAGGGGATGCCGATCAGACGTCGAAAGATCCTGCGCAGACGTGTCATGGCGGTCCGGTTCAAAATCCCTGAATTTCCGGCTGACGATACCGTACGGTTTTCTGCAATGCCTTGATCTCGTAGGGGAGATGATAGAACCGGGTCAGATAACGCCAGGAACCGAGCAGCTTCATCATCCCGACCTGCCAGGACTTCAGTTTGATGTCGGAATTCGTCGGGTAGCGGGCGTTCAGGACCGCCTCGAAGTTGCGGATACGGCGGATATGTTCGGGCTTCAGCCAGGGGGTCAGGGGGTTGCGCCGCAGATCGAACGACGCCCACTCCGGACGTTGCCAGTCCTCAAGCGTTTCCGGATAGGTGAAGCCGGTGGAACGGGCGGTCTCGTAGAGATCGGCCCCGTCGAGCGGAATCGGAGAGTAGACGTAGATGATGATCTCGGTCTCGGGATTCCTCCGCTTCAGTCCCCGGATAAATTCGATGTCGCGATCGATTGCCCGGTCCACATCGTCGCTCGGCGTTCCGAGGACAAATGAACATTCCGGAACGATGCCGTATTTCCCCATCCGTTCGACGATCTCCACAATCGTCCTGCCGGTCTGCGTTCCCCCTTTGTTCATCGCCTTCAGCGTCTCGTCGTCTCCCGATTCGGCCCCCATGAAGACCATTTTCAGTCCCGAGCGTCGCATCAGTTCAAACGTCTCGTCGGAGTATTTCAGCAACTGGTCGGGACGCCCCTCCCCCCACCAGGCCAGGTTCAGTCCCCGCCGGATAATCTCCCGCGCAAATGTGGCCACCCGCTTCTCCGATGTGAAGAAATTGTTGTCGTGAAATTCAATCGAGTCGGCCCGGTATTTGCCGAGGAGTATCTCCAGATCGTCGACGATCCTTTCGGCATCGCGACCGAGCCAGCGGGATTTGTAGATCGGGACGATGGCGCAGAAGCTGCATTCGTAGGGGCAGCCGTAGGAAGAATGGTAGGAGAGCGTCCGCTCGCCCAGCACGGTCCGGTTGTAGTAAGGGGTGACGTCGATCCGGTGGTAGGGGAGGGATGGAAGGGTGTTCGGATGAAGGAGGGGAGCCTTCGGGTTCTGCACGATCTCTCCATCTCTTCGCCAGATCAGGTTCGGTACGTCTTCAAAGGGGAAATTTCCGGCGATCGCATCGATCAGTTTCGGAAAGGCCGCCTCCCCCTGTCCGCAGACGATGTAGTCGATGTAGTCGGCGCGGGCCACCACGGCGGTGTGGTTCGAGGGGAAGTAGCCCCCCCAGATGATCGTGATGCCGGGAAAGCATGACTTCAGATGTTTTGTCAGGTCGATCGCCCCCATCAGTTGCGGACCGGGCATCACCGTCAT
>CAMLOB010000098.1 GCA_946481475.1 uncultured Chlorobiota bacterium
TTTTACGAAATCCCTCTCTTCCTCTGCGTGCTCCGTGTCTCTGCGGTAAATCCTTTCCGGACGTCACTCATCTCTCCCGTCGCAATCTCCCCGCTGCAAAGACCACAAAAAACCTCCCCCCCTCACAAGGAAGGGGAGAGGCCTGTACCACAAAAGGAGCTGCATGTCAGCTCCCGTTCCGAGAGGGGCGGGATCAGTTCTTCGCCCAGTTCGTCCAACCGCTGAACCAGTAGCTGCCGCTCGACGGGTCGAAGGCACCGGCATACGTGTTCGCGGTGAAGAAGCCGTTGTTCGGGACGCTCCCCACATTTGCCGCCTTCGAATTGGTCGGCTTCGGCTGCGGGTTCGCGAAGTCGATGCCGGCAAGCTGCGGGTCCTCGATGACGTTCCCCCAGGTCGCCGCCTTCGCCGTGTAGTCGTCGGCGCTCTTGGCCAGGTAGGGACCGCTTCTGCCGTTGAGAATGCTCTGCTTCACATAGAGCTGGTTGTTCTGCACGTTCGCTCCGGTTGCCGCTCCGTCGACAACCATCGCGTAGCGGAAGTTGGTGCTGATCGCGTTCCAGATCTTCAACTGGTTGTTCCGGCGAAGATAGAATCCGTCGTTGTCCTCGCTGTTTGCCTTGTCCTTGCCGGTGCCGACGATCGTCACGTTCGCAACGGTTGCGCCGGTGATCGGCGTGTTGCCGGAGCCGTCGCCGTCGTTGTCGATCTCGAAGCCGCGGTTGGCCAGATCAGGATCCTGCATACCGAAGAGGAACTGCAGGTTGCCGTGATAGCCGAAGTCCATGTCGAAGGCATCGTCGTCGTTGCCGGAGCTGACCAGATACTTTGCGTTGACCGTGCCGCCGAACCACTCGAAGCCGTCGTCGGCGATCATGTGGCTCTGGATGTACTCGATCTTCGTCCCGGTGCCGACCGAACCCATCGTCAGACCGTTGATTTCGTTGTCCGGCGAGACCTTCGTGCCGCCGTACTCGATCCGGACGTAGCGGAGCGTACCGGAGTTGTCGTCGTTCTTTGCCGTGCCGACCGGACCGTAGTTTCCTCCGGTCCCCTCAACCGTTCCGATCAGGGACGGGAGATTGTTCTCGGCGTTCCCCAGAAGCACGATGCCTCCCCAGTCGCTGCGGCCACGGCTTCCGGCCGGCTGTGAAGAGGTGAAGACGATCGGCGCGCTTGCCGTCCCTTCGGCCATCAACTGACCGCTCGGTGAGTCGGCATCGCCGCTCTCGGTGATCAGCGCCGCCGGCTGTCCGCTGACCGACTCCGGTACGCCGACGATCTTCGTCCCGGCCGGGATCTTCAGCGTCGACGAACGGTTGACGACGTAGTAGCCCTTCAGGTAGATGGTGTTGCCGCTTGCCGGGGCAACCGTTACGTCCGTTTCGGTGCCGGATGATCCCTGAAGCGTGTCGGTGACGGTCACCTTCTTTCGCTCATCGGTCGGATCCGTTGTGTCGTCATCGCCGCAGCTTGCAAGCATGACGGTTGCGGTCAGACCGCTGAGAATGAAGAGTAGATTCTTCCTGAACATGTAGTTCTCTCCTTAGTGATAAGAGTTAGTGGTTGGTCGTTGTCTGCTATCGGATTGTGTTGTCGCAGTATCGATGGATCGTTCCAGGGGGTTCCCCTCGGATTCCGTGCGCGCGTAACACGCGGCCGGCGGAGGCATAACCGATTTCGGCTCAATGTGATCGGTTGGTAAAACCGGACCCCTGTCTGTGTTAAGAACCGGTAATGAACATGGTGCAATGCAGAAGGGGGAGCCGTCGGCTCCCCCTTGTTCTGCTACTCTGTTGTCGTGGCCTGCTGTATTCGGAACTGGTCCAGACTGAAGGAGATTCCGACCGAGAGGGAGCGTCCGGAGAAGTATCGTTCCGTCTCGATCACCTCGGCGTTCTCGCCGGTGAACTCCTGTGTGAACCGGGTCTCGGTGTCCAGAATGTTCTTCGCCTTCAGCGACAGTTTCAGTCCGGCCGGCAGTTTCTGTTGCAGCGTGAAGTCAAGCGTCGGCTGCGGCTGCTCGTAGATGTCCGGATAGTTGTTGGTCCCGACAACCGCAAGTCGCTCGCCGAAGACATTGAACAACAGCGTCGCATCGGTCCCCCAGTCGCTGTTGTTGTAGCCGATCAGCGAGTTGATGACGTAGGGAGACTGTCCCTGCAGAGGACGCTCAAGATTCGTCAGTGCCGAGACCGGCGTCTCAGAGAGTCCGAAGCCGTTGTAGATCGTCACCGGGTCGTCCTCATCGAACGTCACGGTCGACTTCACCAGGGTCAGGTTCAGACCGAAGGAGAAGTTCGCCAGGAAGTCGGCGATCTGGTCAAGTCCCTTGCGGGCTTCCAGTTCCACGCCGAAGGTGTTCGCCCCGGAGGCGTTCACCGGTTCCACCTGGATGTCGGAGCCTCCCAGCAGATAGAACTGTTCGATCGGATTGGTGAAGTTCTTGTAGAATCCGCTGATCGAAAGGAGTTCCCCAGGGCGCGTATACCACTCCCAGCGGAGATCATAGTTCATGATTCGCGTCCGCTCCAGTCCCGGATTGCCGAAGGTGCTCAGCTTGTAGTCGTCGAAGCGGAAGGGGGCAAGCTCGCGGAACTCCGGTCGGGCCAGCGTCTGCGAGAAGGCTCCGCGAAGGTTCATGTCCTTGGCAAGGTTGTAGATCAGGTTGACCGAGGGGAGAATATCGACCACCGACTGTTCGGCGGTCAGATTCGTCTGCGCCGCGTTGGTGATCAGGTTGAAGGGGACAAGTTCCATATCCCACCACTCGACCCGGGCACCGCCGATAAAGCGAAACCGATCGGTTACAGGCGTCTCCACCATCACATATCCGGCCACAATCCGCTCATCGGCGTTGTATTTGTCGTTCCCGAGCGTGGCATCGTCGAAGCTGATGAAACCGTTCGCGACGTTCTCCGGCGTGAAGAGCGATTCGGGATCCTCGGCCAGAACGTCGGCGTCGAACATGTCGCCGGGACCGAAGAGGAAGCGGCGGGCGGTGAATTCGCGGCTGCGGAGTCGGGCGGTCGATCCGAACTTCAACCGTGTGTCGGTCTGCAGATCATCCCCGAAGTAGAGCGGAGCCGTCCAGTCGAATCCGATGTTCGTCTCGATGTCCTGCAGATCGCTGTAGAACCGTCCGTTCCCGCTGCCGAAACTTGCGCTGTAACGATACGGCTCGTTTTCATTGTCACGCAGATAGGCTGTCTGCCGGTTGTCCGGTTCCGAACGGTCGGCCTGCGAGATCGCCGCGCGCCATTCGATCTTCGAGTCGCGTGAGATCAGATCGGTTCTGTGCTCTCCAAGTATCTGTGCTCCGGCAATAGTTCTCTCGGTGAAGCGGAGCTGTGTCCGGCGGATCTGACCGGTAGTGCTGGAGTTATAGTCGCCGGTCACCAGCAGCGCCTCGTCGTCGGCCGAATGGTTCATCACTCCCTTGAACCCGATCGTGCTTTCATCGCCGAGACCGACGCTCAGGTTCAGCAAGCTCCCCCAGAGGACCGACCGTTCCGATTCGCGCGTCAGGTAATCGTAGCGGAGTTCGTGCGCGCCGTTTCCGTCAAGGGCCAGCAGGGGCTGACGTTCGACTCCCTCCTTGAAGGAAGAGTTTGCGGAGTAGGAGGCCGAGAAGAGTACGCCGACCGGCGTCGATGAGCCGAAGCTGTTGCCCAGCGTCAGGTTGAACGAGTTATTGATCGGAAGCGAACCCGTCTCGGGACGCCAGACACTGTTGTCGAATCGACCGAGCAGAGCGGCCTGATCGGCGGCGGTGAAGCGTCGGCCCGGATCGGTCCCCTCCGGCATTGCGCGCGTGCCGTCGTCCAGACCAAGCCAGTCGGTCCCTCCACCGGCATAGTCGAGGCCGTCGGCCCCCTGGGTTTCGGAATTCATCCCGCCGCCGACACCGAGATTGAAGATGAAGTGCTTCGGAAAGTCCTTCGTCTCGATCTTCACCAGCGCTCCGGCGAAGTCCCCCGGATTGTCCGGCGTGAAGGTCTTGATCGTCGTGATGTTGTCGATCATTCCGGCCGGGAACAGGTCGAACGGCACGGTCTTCTTCTCCGGTTCCGGACTCGGCAGGTTGACGCCGTTGAGTTGTGTGCTGCTGTATCGTTCGGGGACGCCCCGGACCACGACGTTCTTCCCTCCGACAATCGTCACGCCGGTCTGCCGCTGCACTGCGTCCCCGGCGTTCGAGGCTCCGGAGGCGGTAATCTCCTGTGCGGAGGTCACCTCGGTCACCTGCAGAGCATCCCTTCTGAGATTCAGCGCTCCTTCGGTCGTCTTGTTGCTCCGCCGCCCCAGCTTTACCACCCCCTTATCCTCGACCCCCGCCTGGTCCTCGAACAGTGCGACCTTCACATCGGCTTGCTTCCCTTCCTCCACTCTGACTCCCCGGAGCGTATCTCCCTGATAGGTCAGGGCGGATACGGCGATGTCGTATGTTCCCGGCACAATCCCGTTGATAAGAAATTTTCCGTCGGGATCGGTTGCCGCCCCCACTCCGGTCTGCGCTGAGGAGATTACCAGAACCGTGACGCCCGGTATCGGATCACCGGTTGTTCCGTCGGTGACGACCCCGGCAAGGGTCCCTCTTCCCTGAGCCGTCAGTGAGGAGGGGAGGCAGAATGCGCCCGCCGTCAGGGCGATCACACCCGCAAGTATGCGTTTCTTCATTACTCTGAATTCCTGAATGGTATGGATGTCTGTTTGCTGTTCGTACGTTCTGTCCATCGGGTCATCCGGAAGGACCGGTCACATGATGTCAGCGGTGGCGGAGTCGCTCTTTATCTCCTGCGATCTCTCTACAGCAATGCAATGTTATGCGGGTTCCGAAGCGGTGGCAACAGCAAGGGAGGAATGTTATGTGATGGTAAACCTGAGGGGCGGAAAAGGGGGGATGTAATGAGGACTTAACATGGATTCGGGGAGAAGATTTCAGATATGGTTTGATACGTTCGGTCCGTTCAGGGAGGCTGCACGGGAAGTCGTATCTTCAGGGTCGCGCAGAGGGGAAGGCGTTGGGGATGGAAGATTCTTCCCGAGAGGCATTCCTCTGCGAAGGCTGAACCTATTGAACTCTCTTCGATATTTCGTACAGATAACCTCATGGCGACCGAAAACAGGACGGCAAAAAAGCGGACGCCGCTGATGCGGCAGTATCATCAGATCAAGCAGAAGTATCCCGACACGGTCCTTCTGTTCCGACTGGGTGATTTCTACGAGACGTTCGAGGAGGATGCCGGGATCGCCGCCCGCGTCTGCGGCATCACGCTGACCAAGCGGAACAACGGATCGGAGGACGAGACGCCGCTGGCCGGTTTCCCCTGGCATCAACTGGACAACTATCTGCCGAAACTCGTCAAGGCGGGATACCGGGTGGCGGTCTGCGAGCAGCTTGAGGATCCGAAGCTTGCCCGGGGGATCGTCAAGCGGGACGTCGTGGAGGTGGTGACCCCCGGCGTTGCGATGAACGAGAAACTGCTGGATGCCGGGACGAACAACTTTCTTGCGGCCGTCTGCTTCGCCGGGGGGAAAGTCGGCATCGCATTCTGCGACGTCTCCACCGGGGAGTTCTCGGCAACGGAGGTGCCGGAGGAAGAACTGACCGAGACGCTTGAGGGGATCGGACCGGCCGAGATCATCGTCAGCCGTGCCCAGAAGGACCGCCTCAGCAATCTTCGCCTGAGTCGTACACCGATCATCACCAGGCTGGAGGAGTGGATCTTCGATCAGGAATATGGCGAGGAACGTCTTCGCGAACATTTCGGAACGCAGTCGCTGAAAGGGTTCGGCATCGACGACCTGCACTGCGGCGTCACGGCTGCCGGAGGGGTGATGCACTATCTGATGGAGACGCAGCGATCGAAGCTGGGGCATATCAGCCGGATTCGCCGCTACTCTCCGCGCGATTATATATCGCTCGATCCGGCCACCAAGCGAAATCTGGAGATCATCTTCTCGGCAAGCGACGGCGCCCGCTACGGCTCGCTGCTGAGCGTGCTGGACAGGACGACGACATCGATGGGGGGGCGGCTGTTGAAACGCTGGATCATCCATCCGCTGAAATCCCGCGAGCAGATCGAGAAGCGTCTTGAATCGGTCGATGCCCTCTACCGGAATCCTTCGGTTGCGGCGGAGCTGGAGAAGGAACTGAAGGGGGCGTGTGATCTGGAGCGGATCGTCGGTCGGGTTGCCGTCGGACGGGCGACACCGCGCGACCTCGGTTACGTTCTTGAAACGCTGGAGCGCATCCCCCGCATCGTTGAACTGCTCGGGCGCTGCGACGCGCCGACGCTGGCGACGATCGGAAGCTCGTTGAACTTTCCGGAGGAGCTTGTCGGGCGGCTTCGGAACGCTCTGCCGGACGAACCTCCGGCAACGCTGGCCGACGGGGGTGCGTTCCGTCGCGGTTTCTCTCCGGAACTTGACGATCTGCGTGACCTGCGAACCAGCGGCAAGGAGTATCTGGATTCGTTGCAGGAGAGGGAGCGGAGCCGGACGAAAATATCGTCGCTGAAGGTCGGGTTCAACAATGTCTTCGGTTACTACATCGAGATTACGAACGCCCACCGGGACCGGGTGCCGGAGGACTACACGCGGAAGCAGACGCTGACGAACTCCGAGCGGTACATCACCCCGGAGCTGAAGGAGTACGAGGAGAAGATTCTGCACGCCGAGGAGAAGATCGCGATTCTGGAGCGGGAGCTTTTCGTCGAACTTCAGGGGGTGGTCGCCGAGCAGAGCGAGACGATCGTCCGGAACGCCGCGCTGCTGGCGATGCTCGACTGCTTTATCGGTTTTGCCCGCGTTGCCCGTGAGCGGGATTATGTTCGTCCGGAGCTGGACGATTCGACGGTGCTGGAGATCAAAGGGGGACGTCATCCGGTGGTGGAGACGATGCTTCCGGCCGGGGAGCGCTTCGTGCCGAACGATACGAGTCTGGATACCGGAGGGGATCAGATCGCGATCATTACCGGACCGAACATGGCAGGCAAATCGAGCTATCTCCGGCAGAACGCCCTGATCGTCCTCCTTGCCCAGGTCGGTTCGTTCGTTCCGGCCGAACGTGCCCGTATCGGTATCGTCGACAAGATCTTCACGCGGGTCGGTGCGCAGGACAACATCGTTGCCGGAGAGAGCACCTTTCTGGTGGAGATGCACGAGGCTGCCAATATCCTGAACAACGCAACGGAGCGGAGCCTGATTCTTCTGGACGAGGTGGGGAGGGGGACCTCGACGTTCGACGGCGTCTCGATTGCCTGGGCGATTGCCGAGTACCTGCACGAGCGGATCGGAGCCCGGACCCTGTTTGCGACGCACTACCACGAACTGAATGCGCTGGCCAACCGGTTCGAGCGGATCCGCAACTACAAGGTGGAGGTGCGGGAACATGACGACCGGATCATCTTTTTGCGGACGGTTCTTCCCGGCACCGCCGACCATTCCTACGGAATCGAGGTGGCCCGGATGGCCGGATTGCCCCCACGGGTGATCACCCGGGCGAAGGAGATCATGACGCAGCTCGAAAGCGAGTCCGGACTGAGCGGGCACGATGAAACCCCGACCATCGAGGTTGCCGGACCGGCTGTGCGTCGTCCGCAGAGCGGGCGGATTGAAGCTCCTGCTCCCCAGATCTCGATCTTCGAGGGGGAGAGCCAGCCCGACCCTGTGCTGGAGGAGATCGCCGAGCATCTCGGGAAACTCGACATCAACGGCATGACCCCGATTGAAGCGATGATGGAACTGGCAAAGCTGCGAAAGCTTCTTGACGGGGAGAGGGGATGATCTTTGCGGCGATACTGTTCTTTACACTAGTTAAAGGCTTTGTAAGTCCCCTGTTATCTTCTCTGCAGATTCCGAAACTCTCCGTAACGTTGCAATGCCGGATTTTGATAGTAGACATAAGCGGAATACACTGCGCTGCATTAGCCTTTCACGAGTGTAGCCTTCCTTACAGAAGCAGCGCGGCATCACAGACAGAACGACAGCCCGGATCCTCTTGCAAACCGCTTATGCGCCTTCAGACGGCGTGTTCATCCAGCCCAATGGATTTCTTCCTGTAGCAATTACTTATTCCGTTCCGTACCGCGGAGTTCTGTCAATATCGGCGGAGCGGTCTTACATACTACCATCAATCGAACAACAGGAGGGGTGTATGCACACCGATGCTACCACGTGTCTTCAGAATCTGAGGAGGCGCGGCATAACCGCAGTTGCGGTTGTTCTGACGTTTCTTCTCTTCTCGTCCGCCTCATGGTCCATGACCGATATCTATCAGCTTTCCCAGTCGACGGGGAGTCAGATGGATATGACCGGATCGACCCAGATTTACGGAGCGAGCGCCAGTTATACCAGCTCCACTTCGGCCCGCTCTATCGGATTTACGTTCTACTTCGACAAAGTCGCCTACTCGACTTTCTCGGTGAATACCAGCGGACTGATGTCGCTCGGTAAAGCGACCTATCTCTACCCCTATTCCTACTACTGGCCGAACGTCTCGACGCTCGGGTCGTACTATCCGCTGATTGCCGGATACTGGCTCTACTACGGCGCGCCGAAAGCCTCAACCGGCAAAGTCCACTACAAAGTGGTCGGGACGGCTCCGAACCGGATCCTCGTCGTCGAGTGGAAGGACGTCTACTCGTTCAACGGGACCTCGACTTCCTATCCCGGAGGAACCTGGCAGGTTCGTCTTCACGAAGGGTCGAACCTGATCGAGTACTGGTACGGCTCGATGGCCGGCACCACCAACTATTACGCCACAATCGGCATCGCCGCAAGCAACACGCGGTACATCAATGTCTGGGGGAACAACATCAGTCAGTACTACCTCTATCCGAGCGGACAGTACTACACCTACCGGTATATCCAGTCCTATCCGATGACCTATAACCGCACGTTCGAGTTTGCGCCGTGCGACAAGGATCTGGACACGATTATCGGTGATGTCTCGCAGGGAGGAAGCGCCCGCATGCAGAGCGGCGATCAGCTCTTTACGGGGAAGCAGGTAATGCGGGGGAACATCGAGAGCTTCCAGCCCTTCAGCTTCGAGCTTCCGAACAGTCCCTGTACAAAATGGACCTATACGATCTCCTTCAGCGGCTCGGCCGCCGGCGACTACTCGGTTTCGCCGGGGAACGGAACGGTAATTACCGACGGTATGAAGCCGACGATCAGCTTCACGCCGGGAGGCGTGGGGTTGAGAATCGCCACCATGACGTTGAAGGTGAGCAACGGACAGAGCTATACCTACACGCTCAGGGGAGAAGGGGTCTCGCGAATTGCCTATCAGGGAGACGTCGCGCAGGGAGGTACTGCGGCGATGGATGACGGCGACGTGTTGATGAGCAATATCGATGTCGAGCGGAATACGAGCCGGACGTTCACACCGTTCCAGCTGACGAACATCAACGGGGCGCCGACGGCAAAGGGACTGGAGAACGCAAATGTTCAGGTTCAACTGGACGATCCGATGGACCAGTACCAGCTTGGCTTCGACAACGGAAGCGTCACCTGGGCTCCGAACGGAACGCTGGAGACGATCAACAGTCTGCTGGGACCGGGTCAGACCGGAGGGGTGATGCTGACGATGGCTCCTAACGCTTCGGGTACGGAGTGGGGAACCGGAACGCAGGAGGCATTTCTGCGGGTGACCGCAGACGGTGAGACGCGGAATTATATCATCAAGGGATATTCCGTCGCTCCGGTTCTGGATTTCTTCTTTGAAGGTGAACGCCTGAATACGTCGAGCAGGCGTCTGTTCATCAACAGCCTCGGTTGCGTCGGCGAACAGGTGACCGGAGGAGAGTTCGTGATCACCAACGGCAACAAGGTACCGGTGGTCATCAACAGCGTCGACGTCCTGCTGACCGACAACGAGGTCAAGCCGGGAGCTCCCCCCTACAAGCAACGGCTGAGCGGAAGCGGCAAACTGATTCCGATGGTCGACTACTTCCTCTCGCACTCTCCGGCCATTCCGCCGGTGAAGGCAAACGATCTGGTGGAGTTCCCGCTGACGATCCAGCCCGGAGAACGGAAGGTCTACTATCTGAACTTCATTGCGCAGCGTCCGGAGA
>CAMLOB010000099.1 GCA_946481475.1 uncultured Chlorobiota bacterium
CTGCTGGCGGTCGACACGGCCTCGGCCATCGCAGAGAAGCTCTGCGGTTCGGCTCTGTGGGAAGAAGATCGCTGCCGGTGGATCGGACTGACGCCGGTGGAGACGCCGGGAGGGTTCGCTCATCAGGAGAAGCCGCTCGGTCCGGAACTATACTCCGGCGCTTCCGGCAACCTTTTCTTTCTGAGCCGCCTCTTTCGTCTGACGGATGATCCGCTGCTGAGGGAGACCGCCGACGGGGCCGCACGCGAGGCGATCACCCGACTCCACGAACTCCCGCTTCAGCTGCGAAGCGGCTTCTATTCCGGCTGGGTCGGCATCGCCTTCGCCCTGATCGAACTTGCCGAGTCGACCGGCAACGCCGACTGGCTTTCGGCCGGACTTCAGATGCTGAAGTCGGTCGACGGGATCGACGACGCCCTCCACCCGTCCGATGTATTGCTCGGCACCGCCGGTGCGATCCCTCCGCTGCTCAGCCTCCACCGTCGCTACCCCGAGGCCGGTCTCCTCTCCACGGCAACCCGTTGGGGAGACCACCTCCTCTCCACCGCTCATCGTCGCGACGAGGGATGGTCGTGGGAGCCTTTCGGACCCTTCAACGATCTGCACAGGGATCACCTGACCGGGTTTGCCCACGGCGTCGGCGGGATTGCCTGGGCGTTGCTTGAACTCTATGGGGCGACGGGAGAAGAGAGATACCGGGAAGGGGCCGAAGAAGGATTCCGGTACGAGCGGAAATGGTATGTACCGGAGCGGGGGAACTGGCTCGACCTTCGCTACATGCCGGGACCGGACGGCAACCTCAACACCGGGAACATCTATCAGATCCAGTGGTGCCACGGAGCAGTCGGTCTCGGATTGACGCGATTGCGGGCGTTCGAGATGCTGGGGAATTCCATCTATCGCGAAGAGGCCGAAAGGGCGATACGGACAACGATCGGGGATATGAGGAAGTACCCGAAGAACTGGCAACCGAACTTCTCCCTCTGTCACGGTCTGGCCGGGAACGCCGATCTGCTGATTGAAGGGAGCCGGATTCTCGGCGAACCGGAATTGCTGCAGGTTGCCGAGGAAGGGGGACTGCTCGGCATCGAACTCTACCGGAAGGACAACGAAGAGTGGCCGGGAGCGCTCGGCAAAAAAGAGATTCCGTCACTGATGACCGGCGTCGCCGGCACAGGACTCTTCTATCTGCGACTGTACGATCCGGAACGGACTGCGCCGATTACATTGGTCGGGAATGGTTGAATGGTTATAAGTCGGGAGAAGTTGAATAGTTGAATGGTCGGGAGTCGGAAATTGGGAGAAGTTGAATAGTTGAATGGTCAGGAGTCGGGAATTGGGAGAAGTTGAATAGTTGAATAGTCAGGAGTTGGGAGGCGTTGAATAGTTGAATGGTCGGGGGCCCTGAACTGAAAGTCAAGACAGTGTGATAGTGATTGCTCACTACTCAATGCTGCTGATTGCTCAATGCTCACTGCTGACCGCTGATTGCTCACGCAAAGAACAAAGACGCAACAGTGATTGCTCACTACTCAATGCTGCTGATTGCTCAATGCTCACTGCTGATCGCTGACTGCTCACGCAAAGAACACAAAGAGAAAAGACGCAACGCTGATAACTCCAAGCTCATGGCTCACTGCTGACCGCTCATAGCTCCCCGCTACCCCTCGACTACTTCACCTCCATCCGTCCCACCCACCAGATCATCCCGTGCCTCCCTCTTACCGAATCGGCCAGGTCCTTGTCGTGCAGAAGGATCGGTATCCCGTCGGCCCTGTTTCTGAGCCAGACGTCGTAGGTCATTTTCGGAATGGAGACCATCTCGACGATGCTTCGCTCATTGTTCCGGTCGATCAACCGGAGGATCCGGTAGGCCCCCTCGTTTTCGACGGCCTGCGGGAAGACCACTCCCGGTTGCAGATGCTGTTCGGCAAGGACGGCCAGAGGTTGAGTCTCTCCCCCCAGCCCTCCGGACTCTCCCGTTCCTCCCCCGTTCCTTACGGCGAACGTGTCGACGCTTGCCGTCCCTCCCACCTGGGCGGCCGCTTCGGTAAAGTTCTTTCCCTCGGCAATCAGACTATAGGCCAGTTCAATCCGCTTCCGCGCATCGTTCTGCGCTCCGGTATCGAACGCCTGATACTGTTGCAGCTTCGACTGCACCACGTTCGGCTTCAGGTAGACGCGGAAAAATGCGGCGGAGTCCTCGCCGAAGACGCCGACGATCCGCTGAAGGACATCGGCGGGGAAAGTGGCCCGGGCAAGAAAGCCTCTGACCTCTTCATCGGTCGGAGCCAGGCCGAGCCCCTCGGCCACCTCCAGCGCAAGGGCATCGTTGACCGCGGCGACCAGCGCAGTGTGAGGGGGAAGCGTATCTCCCCCCTGCGCAGCCTGGAGGGCCCCCCGGTAATGAAGTTCCTCCCGGGTAATCTCCACATCTCCAACCGTGGCTATGGATTCCGAAGGTGTCTCACCGCAGGCGAGGAGAGAAAAAGAGAGAACGGCGGATAGGAAACGGATCGATGTGGCAACAGACGGAATTTTCTTCATGGCGTTATGATGTTAAGCAAACAAGCACTCCCGCAGGACCAATTCGGTGATCGGCCGATGTCCCTCCTCTCCGGTACTTCCGGAAGGAGATCCGGAACAATCGAAAATAGAGGATTTTATACAGCAAACGCAAAAGGGGAGGACCGAAAAGAGTCTGTGGCTGATACAGATTACTAAATATTCATTTGCTTTCAGTCAAAGACTGACATAACTTGTCATCACTCATCACGGTGGTTTCCTCTATTCCAATTGAACTGTTCTCAATATTGCTTGCAGTAATGCCGGCCTGTACCGTCGTCTGCTGTCCACAATTTCAGGACTTCCATTGAAGAAGGATCCACTGTGTAATCCGAATACACATTTAACTTCAAACGGAGGATCCTCTCATGCCAGGTACAGTCTATGTTTTCAACGGCACTCCAAATGCCATGCTTCTGATTCTGAATAACCACATCCTGACGAGCAGTCTCGCAGGGATTCAGAAGACGACGAACTACAACCCGCAGCAGACGACCGCGCCGCGCAATCCCTCGTCAGGAGATCCCGGCAACGCGCAGTTCGGCGCCACGAACACGCTGATCGTTTCGTTCCCGAGCGGAACATCGCAGACCTATCCGGTCAACATCGACCCGAACCAGATCCAGATCGACAACGACTTGCAGCTCTACATCTTCTTCAACGTCGTGATCATGGTCATTCCGAGCGGATCGGCAAGTTCACAGGGACAGCAGCAGGTGATCGTCGCCGGCAGCAACAGCCTTACCGAAGAGCAGCAGGCCCTGATCGACCAGCACTCGGCAAGCCTCGCGTAAGCCTGTTCCCGCGCCGTCCTCCATCGGCAGGGAACAAACGGAGCAGAGAGAGGCCGCCACGGTGCGGAGTCGTCAAAATTCCATAACCATCAACTAATGCCTGCATGGGAAGAGAGGAGTGGGGAGATATCCTCCCCACTCCTTCTCAACCCATCTTCCGATCCATCATGAGTACACTACCGACTCCCAGCCAGAACGGCAACTATCAGGTCTTTCCCTACTTTGTCGGGACGGACGAAGCCTGCACCAGCGCCACGTATCTTCTTCCCCCATCCTTCACCTACCAGCAGCCGATTCAATTTCAGATCCCCCTCCTCTATATCGGGACAGGGGATCTCACCGGTACGTACAGCAACGATGATTTCTCCTTTTCCCTCTCGCAACAGGGGAACCCGCCGCCGACACAGGCAAACGTTATGGTGAACATCACACTGGCGGCAAACAACATGTGGAAATGTGCCGACAGTGCCAGGAGCGCGCTGATGGCGAACTTCACGGACTTCCTGCAGAACATCGAAACGAACTTTGAACTGCAGGACATTCTTGTCCCGGGAGCCACCTACCTGATCGGTCAGCGGATCGCCGATCGGATGCCCTCCCCCCCGATCGAGAGTCTCTTCTACCGCTACGGGTTCTCTCCCGGACTCTCGGCCGGAACGATTCCCTACGTCGACATTCGGGCCGGCATGCGCCTGCTGCTGGAGACGCAGGTCAGCCAGTTCCTCTCCCCCACCTCGCAGATGAACGGCTATATCGGCGACGGCCGGTTTCCGCTGACGATCGATTCGGTCGACACGGAGAACGGACGGGTTGTGGCCTTCGACGCGTTTCTCGGAAACATCAAGTCGCCGACGATCAACAACGCCTCCACCGACCCTATCGTAGCCGCCGGCGTGGTCGACCTGCAACCGATCTCCGGACAGCGAAAGTACTGGCGGCTGATCTATCCGCAGTCGATCGGCAGTCCGTCGCAGCCGGGGGACCAGACGACCACAAACAACGTGACGCTGATCGGCGCCCAGACGCTGGCCCTGCTGAACACCGCGACGAAGGCATATCCCTCATGCGATGCATCGGGCAACCCGCCGAATCTCTGTTCGATCTTCCTGGGACGGTCCATCGCCGTGCCGGAGATTCCGGTCTGGATCACCGTTCGCGGACAGACCGCACTGGAGTATGTGACGATCGGAACAACCATCACAAACATCATTCAGCGGTTCACGACCATCCCTCTGAGCCCGCAACAGAATACCGTAACGGTCCTCCGGACCTCAACCGCCAGCACAAGCGGACTGACCTCCACGATCAATCCGTTCACGCAGGGACTGGCCGCTCTCTCTCCGAGCATGTTCGACATTCCGCTGATTGCGGGGGATGGGATTACGTTTACGTTCTGATGGGGGTGGGTTTTGAGCTTTGAGCCGTCAGCTATGAGCTTTGAGTTGTCAGCTATGAGCTTTGAGCCGTCAGCTATGAGCTTTGAGTTGTCAGCTATGAGCTTTGAGCAGTCAGCTATGAGCTTTGAGCGTCAGCTATGAGCTTTGAGTTGTCAGCTTTGCGTCTTTGCTCTTTGCGTGAGCTTGGAGTGGGCGGGGCATGGAAAGCAAGGGGAGCAGAAGAGCTTCAAACATTCGCCATTCGAAAATCGACATTCGTCATCATCTGTATGTGAGCCAGGAGGCCCCCTATGGAGTTCAAACAATCGACAGCGGTTCCGCAACTCTACGCCGCCGCCGACAACGGCACGGCTACCCCCGGAACGCTCCTCTACCTTCTTCCCGAGGACACATCGAATCCCCCCGGAACAATTGCGTTCGGCGACTCGTGGAACAACTTTCCGGGAGCCTATCTCTTTCTTGAGGAGCCGCTGAAGTCGGGGAGCGAGGCGGGATTTGCCGCTGCGGCCTGGAGTTATCTGGCCGATCCCCGCATGAAGGGGACCCGCTTCGTCTGGTTTGAACAGCCGGGAAGTTCCGGTATCCTGAACGGCATACCGATTGCCGTCTATCAACCTTCCGGCGAAGGGGCATACGCAACCTCCTTTCCGGTCACCCTCCCCTTTCGCAACATCTCGCTCTTTATTCCGGCCGGTTCATCGGTGGCGCAGGATGAGACGAACAGCGCTTTCACATTTCAGGGGAGCGGCTCGACAAAGATCCGGATGACGGCCGACTGGGGGAGAACGTCGATTGATACCGATGGAACTCTGACGATCCCCTTTGCCGGGGACCTTGCCGGTTCGGCCCAGTTCGGCATCTCGCCGAGCAAGGGAAATCTGGACGCGATGGATGTCGGGCTGCGATACTTCTACGCCCAGCCCTTCAGCGCAACCGATGTGAACGAGGCGGCGTCGGACAACTCCTTCTTTCTCTCCTCCCTCCGCTATCCGGTCTTCGCCGCCGGACTGACGCTCTACGGAAACTTCGATCCCCTCGCACCGCTGAATCCGGCCCGCACCTTCCTGGCCTTCAACGGCTCCGACGCCGGGAATTCCTCGGCACCGGCGGCAGCGGAAGTTCCGGTCTACTACAACGGAACGCTCGGCGACGTCTTCTCCCTGCTTCCCCTGACCGGCACGAGCGCACCGACGGATTTCTCCGCCCTCGTCTTTTCGATCAACCAGCAGGGGAGCGCACCGACGGTGCGGGATCCGTTCTATCTGGTGCCCCGGGGAGATTTCACGTTGAAGACGAAGCGAAGCGGCACGGTCAACCTGATGTGCGGGCTTTCGGGTGTGGAGTACATGGAGCTGTCGACCGGGACAAATCTGATCTCCTTCTTTCCGGGGAACGCCGCATTCGCCACCGGATTTTTCCCCGGTCAGAAGCCGGGCTACACGACGCTGCAACCTGCGACCAATCCGACAACATCATTTGTCTCGGTGACTGCGGAATCGAATCCGACCGATTACTTCGCGCAGCCGGATCAATCGGTCCTCTACAACTACAGCTCCTCACAGACCGACGGTGTCACCACAATCAAACCTCTGGCGGCGGTGCCGGTGCAGGCGGCAACGATCCCCTGGCCACCGACATCAACGCTGGTCTTCCCGATGCTGCCATACTCCGGTCTGGCCGGAGCGGAGCTCCCCTCGTACGACCAGATGGAATCGCAGGTCGTCAGTCCGGCCCGCAAGACCGCGCTGAACAACGCACCTGCGCAGCCGAATCCGAGTCGTCCGGATGCAACCGATGGGCAGAGTCCCTTCAGCACCACACCGCAGGGTCTGCTGGCGAAATATACCGGCGGGGCGGCAAAGGTCTGGGAAGAGATCATTCTGGCGCAGATGCCGGGGAACATCCAGTTTCTGCTGAGCGACGTGCAGGATAATCTGCTGTCGGCCTTCCAGAGCAACAAGCTCTTTCTGGTGATCTCCGATCCGAACAGCATCTCCGCTTACCTGAAGAAGGCCAACGCGACGATCACGATCGGAGCCGATTCAAGCGAGGCATGGAACTTCGATCTGGACCCGACGGCGACCGACCCGGTCGGCGGGAAGCCCAGATGGTCCGAGCTGGGAACGATCATGATCGTCAAGTTCTACGATATGGCGATCACCGATCTTGCCGGGCAGACCGGATCGTGGGCCTTCCCCTCCACCTTCAACTCATCTCCGCTGGCCACCTCGCAGGCGATCACGAGCATGATCGCAGACGTCGACCCGAACGATCCGGACTTCGCCGCATTTCTCAACGCGGTCAACAACGAGAACTGGAACGGTATTCTGATCCTCAACGGCTACGCCCCGCTGACCGCCCTCCCCTCGGAACTGGCCGGTCTGGCGGTCGGCATCGACCAGAGCAAATTTTTCGCCCACCATATCGGCATCAACGCCGCAAAGATCAACGTGCCGACCGACGGCGGAGAGATCACCGTCTCCGACTCGTCGATCTTCGGTCTGATCAACTACAAGGCCCCCACTCCGCTGAGACCCGGCTTCGCCGACTACCAGTTCCAGGTCGAACAACTGAAGGTTCTCTTCCTGAACTCGGCGGTCGCCGCCTTCTCCAGCGTTATCGAACTGGAGATCAACCGGCTGTTCGGAGAACAATCAACGCTTCAGGGTTCCGCGGACGGCAACATCATCCGGATGTTCGGGGTCTACCAGAAGCACACGGTCAACGGACAGACGCTGGAATCCTATTCCTTCACCACGCCGACCGACGACGCTTCGATCTTCAACATGACAAGTGATGTGCTGAACGCCGTGGAGATCACGCAGGGAGAGTTCGTCACCGTCACCTCGGAGAGCACATCCACCAACACCGACTCGCAGTTTGTCTTCTGGGGATTGCTCGACTTCCGGTCGCTCGAAGGTTTTGACCTCTTCTCCTTCGGTCGCGAGAACGGAGAGACGACGCCTTCGGGTCTGAACTTCGGCAATCTGCTCATCGACATGTCGTTCGATCCCTCGGCCGTGACGCCGGAATCGGCGTTCACCTTCGACGCCTCGCAGTTGTCGTTCGATCTTGCCGGAAGCACGGCGCGGGAAGGAAGTTTCTTCAACCACTTCCCTCTGACCATCAGCGGCTTCACGCAGGCAGAGCAGAACACATCGCCGACCGATCTCGGCTTCATGGGCCTGCAGAGTCCGCTCAGCCAGAGCACGCTCAGCTTCCCGTGGTATTCGCTCAACTTCAACGTCAACCTCGGCTCCCCAGGAGCGCTGGCGGCGAAGGTCGGTTTTGTCGCAAGTCTGACGGCCGCCTGGAGTCCGAGCAGCGGATCAGGTTCAAGCTACAGGGTCTTTACCGGACTGAAGCTGCCGGGATCGAGCGGATCGAAGCGGGAGATTTCAATTCAGGGAATTTTCAACATCACGTTCAGGACGCTGGAAATCGTCGTGCTGCCGGAGAGCAACTCGTTCATTCTGGTCCTCTACGGTATCGGCTTCAAGTTCCTCAGCTTCTCCTTCCCTCCGACCGGACAGGTCAACTTCGTGCTGTTCGGCAACCCGAACGCGACGGCAGGGGAGAACTCGACGCTCGGATGGTACGCCGCCTACGCGAAACCGCAGGCGAAGAAGAAGACCGGCGGCACGGGGAGTTCCGGCAATCTGGGCGGACCGACAAAACTGATACCGCTGGCTGACCTGATGGAGGAGGATATCTGATGCGTATTCTTGCCTGGAACATCCAGTTCTTCACGCTGAAGCGGATCTACAACGATACGGGAACCGACGGGATAGATCACCTGTTGAACGCCGCCGGGTCGCTGGCGAACTCGAATTACATCACCAGCACGGTGACCGGACAGGATGCCTCGATATTCGTCGTGGTTGAACCCCGGAGCAGTCAGGGGACGATCGGCACGCTGGCAACCAGCGGAGGGCCGGACGGACTCCTGTACCTTCTGGTTCTGCTCCGGAAGTCCAACAGCAACTGGGCCCTGGTTCCGCCGCTGCGGACGGTGAACAAGGATGTCCTCAGCACAACCTACACAGAGTCGGTCGGCGTGTTCTACCGAGCCGACCGGCTGACGTTCACCGGTCCCTATGTCTGGCCGAACGCAAAGAAGAACACCGGTCCCTCCGTTCCTCCCGGAGCAACCGCATCCACCTATCCCGATCCCTGGGACAAGATGGTTCCGACAGGCACGACGGCGGCAGCGCAGTGTCAGTTCTACAACAACCTGAACCAGGAGGTCACATTTCCCGGATCCCAGGATCGCCGTCCCGTGCTGACCACATTCACCGAAAAGAATTCTCCCAATCGGAAGTTCAAGATCTTCGCCGTTCACACCACCCCGGGCGCCAACGCACAAACGGCGACGGCAAGGATGCTGGGACTGGCCGAGGCCGTCCCGGCCGACGATGAAATTTCCGTCTTTGCCGGAGACTTCAATGTGGACGCCATCGAAAACAAGAACGCTTTCTTCACCTCGATTCCCATGCTTTACGACTTCGACTATACGGTTCCCGCAGAACCGACCATTTACAGACCGACGACAGGCCAGCAGCAGTATCAGGCAACCCCGTCAAACTACAGACCGCAGAAATCGCTCGACAACTTCTGGGTACGTTACGGCCAGAACGTCACGCCCCAGCAGACTCCGACGGGATACGTGATCAACCGTGTGGTCGACGGGACCGGAATTCCGAACGGACTATCGAAGGATATGATCTACAGTCTGCAGCAGATTCAACAGCTTCAGTCAACCGAACAGCAGAACGAGGTCTTTCGAAGCCTGCTCAACTACGGTCACCTGGCCGCACCGAACGCGAATCTCAGAGGGGGGACAAGCGATCACCTTCCCATCATTGTCGACATCTGATGGGGAGGCACGGCGGACAACAACAATAGGGCAGATAACGACAACCCGACAGAGATGATCCGACAGACCATCTGAATTTCCTCAACTCCCGAACCATAGAGAACAGACAATCCGACGAAAGAAGATATGAAGGGCACACAATCAACGAACCGGCTTCGTGAAGCCGATCCGGAGGGAGAAGGCTGATGCGCATCCTGGCCTGGAACATCCAGTTCTTCACGAAGAACCGCATCGAGAACGCCGAGGGGTCCAACTCGACCGAGCGCCTGCAGAGCATGCTCGGTTCGGGGGCGAACCGGCAGTATATCGTCAGCACGGTCGCGCAATCCGACCCTTCGATCCTTGTCGTGGTGGAACCCCGAAGCAGTCAGGGGACGATCGGAACGCTGGCAACCGGCGGGGGACCGGACGGCCTGTTCTATCTCTGGAGGCTGCTGCAACTC